>NZ_JAMXSL010000009.1:0-70711 GCF_026131715.1 Anaerococcus sp. NML200537
GTAGGAATAGTTTGTTATTTAATATATTATTTTATTAAAAATTATAAAAATAATCCTCTCATATTAAATGTAGCCCTTTCATTTATTATATCAGGAGCTTTGGGTAATTTTTATGATAGAGCCTTTAATGGTTATGTTGTAGATTTTATAGAGATCTCTTTTGTAAATTTCCCAATATTTAATATTGCAGATATCTTTGTCACAATAGGTTGTGGCTTATCAATAATATATATACTTTTTATTCATGAAGAGAATTAAAAACATTATAGGAAATGATTGGGATGAAATATTAGAAGCTGAATTTGCTAAGCCTTATTTTAAAGAAATAACTGATTTTTTAGAAGAATCTTATAAAGAGAACACTATAGTTCCTCCAAAAGATGAAATCTTTAATGCTCTTAGACTATCCTCTTATGAAGATACTAAGGTTCTTATTTTGGGCCAAGATCCTTACTATAATTTTGGCCAGGCAAATGGATTAGCTTTTTCAGTTAATGAAGGTGTAAAGATACCGCCTTCACTTAAAAATATTTATAAGGAATTAGAATCAGACTTAGGCATTCCAATCGCTGATACTGGTTCACTAGTTTCTTGGGCTAAACAAGGAGTGCTTTTACTTAATACAAGTCTAACAGTTGTGGAAAAGAAACCTAATTCTCATAAAAATATTGGTTGGCAAATTTTTACAGATGAAATTATTAAGATACTAAATAAGAAAGAAAGTCCATGTGTCTTCATTCTCTGGGGAAATAACGCCATAGCTAAAGAAAAATTCATAACGAATCCTAAACACTTAATTATAAAATCATCACATCCTTCGCCTTTATCAGCAAGGAGAGGATTTTTTGGATCAAAAGTTTTTTCAAGAACAAATCAATTTCTAAAAAAGAATAATGAAAAAGAGATTGATTGGAAAATAGAGACTCCAGATAGTTTATAGGCTATCGAGAGTCTCTATTATTTTTTTCGCTAAAGCTAAGAGATTTTTATAATTATATAAAAAATCTTGTCTGATAATTAAGAGATTTTCGTTAATTTCAGTATTTGAATTATTTGTAATATTTAAAGTATTAATTGCAACATGACCATTTGACCCATCTGGGAAATTTCCGTATAGGACGAATAGGTTGAGTCTTATCAAATTATCTTTTATTACTATTTGATAGTTGTCTTTAACCAAATATGTTTCATTCAGATTTTTATCTGATATAAATTCTATATTTGCTATGTCTTTATTAATATTAGCATTAGAGATGTAAATATTACCAAACTTTGTAGCAATTCCTAATTTTTCTTTAAGTATTTCTTTTATATCGGCAAGCTCGGCCGTAGCTATTAAATCATTCTCATTGTGCTTTAATATAGGATAAGGCTTATCTCTTTTTTTAAGGTCATCTTTTAGTTTAGAAATTACCTTGTATCTACTTGGATCATTTCTATTAATACCGATTAGTTTTTCTATATCGATAAGCTTCATAGAATCAAAATAGATAAATTTTGAACTTCTTTTAATTATCCTATAAATGTCGAAACTATCATCTACTATTATTGGAAATTTCTCATGAGCTAATAAACGTGAATTTAAAAATTCGAAGTCAAATATTTCCCCATTAAAGCTAATAACTCTTTTATCTTTAATTTCTCGTAAATATATGTTAAGTAATCTTTCTTCCTCACTATCATCTTCTGCAAAATATTGAAAGATATATGTTTTATTATTTATAAGTTTCACAAGACCAAGCAAAACAAGCTTATCCCTTTTAAAATCTAAGCCAGTAGTTTCAATATCCAAAACAAGGTCGTGACTTGTTATTTTATTTGATTTTAAATATTTTTTAATTGTAATCATAACATTATTATACTATAGATTTGTAATCTAACTTACTTCTAATATAATAGAAATATTAAGGAGTATGTATGATCTATTTAGATAATGCTGCGACTACAAAGATGTATGATGAGGCAATAAAAGCGTATGTAAAAGCTCAAGAAGAGACCTTTGCAAATCCAAGTGCCCTCCATTCATTTGGTATGGAAGCAGAAAATTTAATAAAAAAAAGTAGGAAATATATAGCTAGTGTTATCTCGTCTGCCGAGAGTGAAGTATTTTTTACAAAATCAGCTAGTGAATCAAATAATATAGCCATCAAATCTTTTGATGGGGTGGCGTTAACAAGTAAAATAGAGCATTCTTCAGTGTACGAAGCTTTTAAAAAATCTGATTTTGATAAAGTCATTTACCTAGATAACGATAAATATGGTTTTATTGACCTTAATGATTTAAAAAAACAATTAAACAATGATATCAGTTTTGTATCAATAATATATGTAAATAATGAAATAGGTTGTATTCAAGATATTAGAAAAATTTCTAAAATTATAAAATCTTATAACAAAAATATTATTTTACATGTTGACGCAACGCAAGCTCTAGGGAAGATAAACTGTGATGTTAAGTCACTAGGTGTTGATATGATGAGTTTCTCCGCCCATAAATTTCACGGTCCGAAACAAATGGGTGGACTTTATATAAAGAAGGATATAACCGCAAAGGTTAAACCTATTTTGGATGGAGGCTATCAAGAAATAATATCATCTGGAACAAGCGATGCCCCATCAATATATGCTATGGCGATTGCCCTAAGAAAACAAATTGAAGCTAATGAGTATGAATATATTAAAGAAATTAACTTATATTTTAGATCTTTAATAAAAGATAGTATTGATGATTACTATATAATTTCTCCAGAAGAAAATTGTTCTGCATATATTCTAGATGTTGCTTTTGCAAATATTAAGGCTGAGGTTTTACTCCATATGCTGGAAGAAGAGGAAATTTATGTATCAAGCGGCTCTGCCTGCTCAAAGGGTGATGATAGCAGGATTTTATCTGCTATAGATTTAGATGAAAAATATATGGATGGGGCAATTAGATTTTCTTTCAGTGGAGAAATAAGCAAAGAAGACCTTGATTTTACAATAGATATTCTAAAAAGAAGTATTGAACTAATAAGGATGGTAATATAATGGAATGGATGATTGCGGTTAGCTTTGGCGAAATATTTTTAAAGGGTAAAAATAGAAATATTTTCTACAAACAAGCAATTAATAATATAAAAAGAAATATAAGAGAAATCAAACACGGCAAGATTTATACAGAATCTTCAAAACTCTATATTGAAGCTGATAGGCAAGATTTCGACAAATTAAAGGAAAATATCTTAAAGGTATTTGGGATTTCTTATCTTGCCTATGTTTTAAAAACAAATAAAGATCTTGATTCTATATATGAAGCAGCAAAAGAGGTTGTTGAAAACTCATATGCTGACAATAAATACACTTTTAAGGTAGAAAGTAGAAGAACTGATAAAACTTTTAAGCTAAAAAGTCCTGAATTAAGTGCAAAAATAGGTGGATTTATGCTAAGGGATTTCCCAAACCTAAGGGTGGATGTTCATAATCCTGATTTTAAGCTTTATATAGATGTAAAAGAAAATGTTTATGTATATGCCGATAGGTTTGAGGGCTTAGGAGGCCTTCCAATTGGTTCTTCAGGAAAAGGTCTATTGCTCTTATCCGGAGGAATTGATTCACCAGTGGCTGGGTTTATGGTGGCAAAAAGAGGAATGAAGATTGACTGCTTACATTTCCATTCATATCCTTTTACTTCAAAAAGAGCCTTGCAAAAAGCGATTGACCTAGGAGAAATTTTATCTGCATATACAGGCAAAATGACAATATATTCGATAAATTTAGCTGATATTTATAAGGCAATAAATCAAAACTGTGATAGGAGGGAAACGACCATCTTATCTAGGAGGTTTATGATGAGGATTGCCAATAAAATTGCTGAAAATAAGGAGTATCAAGCTTTAATTACAGGTGAAAGCTTAGGCCAAGTAGCAAGTCAGACTATAGAATCTATTTCTGTAATAAATGATTCATCAGAAAGGCCGATTTTAAGACCACTAGTTGCTATGGATAAGAAGGATATTATTGATATATCATATAAGATAGGCTCCTATGAAAAGTCTATAGAACCATATGATGATTGTTGTTCAATATTTGCCCCTGATTCTCCACTCACAAAACCTAAGTTAAAATATATAAAGATGTCTGAAGAAAATCTAGATATAGAAAAGTTAGAGAATGAAGCTATTGAGAAGATGAAAATAATAGAAATATCTTGACAAAACTATTAAACAGAAGTAGTATATATGAGTAGACCGCTCAGCTAGGGCTCTGATCCCCGAATGCTGGCGAGAATTTAAGAAATAGGAGGATTTCCATGTACGCAATAATCAAAACAGGTGGAAAACAATATAAAGTATCAGAAGGTGACTTGGTAAGAGTTGAAAAACTTAATTACGAAGTTGGTGAAACTGTTGATTTTGAAGAAGTTTTATTAGTATCTAACGATGGAGATATCAAAGTTGGTAGCCCAGTTGTTGAAGGTGCAAAAGTATCTGCAACTGTTGAAGATCAAAATAAAGCTAAAAAAATCGTAGTGTTTAAATATAAACCTAAAAAACAATATAGAAAAAAACACGGTCACAGACAACCTTATACTTTAGTAAAAATTAATAGCATAAGTCTTTAATGATTAATGTTGATTTATTAATCGCTAATAAGGACGAAATAGTAGGATTTGAAATCAAAGGTCATGCTGAATATGATGAATATGGCAAAGACCTTGTATGTTCAGCTGTAACCATACTTGCCTATACTTGTGTAAATAGTCTTGATAAATATGCTGATGATGTGATTTTTACAGATGATGAAGTTATGATGTCTGTAAATATTACTAGTCCAAATAGGGATACAGATGTTATATTTGATTACTTTAAGACTGGTATAGAAACACTTTTAGGTAATTATAGCAGCTATGTAAAATTAAAATATAAGGAGAAATCATGATATTAAATATTAATTTACAAAGATTTTCAAGTAAAAAGGGAGTTTCATCTTCAAAGAACGGTAGAGACTCAAGAGCTAAAAGACTTGGCGTTAAAAGAGCAGATGGTCAATTTGTAAACGCTGGAACAATCATTGTTAGACAAAGAGGAACAAAAATCCACCCAGGTAACAATGTCAAAAGAGGTGCTGATGATACTCTTTATGCTTCATGTGAAGGTGTTGTAAAATTCGAAAGAAAAGGCAAAAGCAGAAAACAAGTATCTGTTTATGCACAATAGTTAAGAAAAATTAAGCTTGCCTTTGGCAAGCCTTTTTTTATGAAAGGATAAATATGATAGATTTAGCAAAAGTAAGCTTAAAGGCAGGCGATGGTGGTAATGGCGCAGTAGCCTGGAGAAGGGAAAAATATGAACCAACTGGCGGACCAGCTGGTGGTGATGGAGGAAATGGTGGCTCAATAATTATAAAAGCCACAAGGAACCTCTCAACCCTTGATGAATTTAGATATAAGAAAAAATTCCATGCAGAAAATGGTGAACAAGGCGGAAAAAATAAGAAATTTGGGAAAAAGGGTGAAAATTTAATAATCCCAGTTCCAGTAGGAACCATTATAAGAGAAGAAGAATCAAATATTATAATAAAAGATTTAAACAAAGATGGTGAAGAATTTTTAATTGCCAAAGGTGGTAGAGGTGGTAGAGGTAACGTCCACTTTAAAAACTCTATTAGACAAGCTCCAAGGTTTGCTGAGTCAGGAAGAAAAGGTCAAGAAATCAATGTAATCTTTGAGTTAAAAGTACTAGCTGATGTAGGACTTGTAGGCTTACCAAATGTAGGTAAATCAACTCTTTTATCCGTAATAAGTAAAGCAAAACCAAAGATTGCTAATTATCATTTTACAACAATTGATCCTAATCTTGGGGTAGTCCAAGTTGATAGTGAGAGAAGTTTTATAGTTGCAGATATTGCTGGTCTAATCGAAGGTGCAAATGAAGGACAAGGTCTAGGTCATGATTTTTTAAAGCATGTAGAAAGATGCAGGATACTAATTCATGTTGTAGATATAGCAGGACTTGAAGGAAGAAATCCAATTGATGATTTTAAGCTAATTAATAAAGAATTAGAACTTTATAATGACGATTTAGCTAAAAAACCAATGATAATCGCCCTTAATAAATCAGAATTAGATTCTAATAATAATGCCGAAGAGTTTATAAAAGAATTTGGAAATTCTTATAAAATTTTCAAAATATCAGCTGCTACCACTCAAGGTATAAAAGATATGATTGATTATGTAGCTTTTGATCTAGATAAGAGAAAAGAAGAAGAGTTTGCTCTTATGGAAGAAGTAGACGAAAACTTCTTAGATGAATTTTATAATAAAGAAATTGATTATGATCTAAACTTTACAAAAGAAGATGATATTTATATAGTTTATGGAAAAAGAATTGATAATCTAATAAAAAAAATAGATATAGATGATTATGATTCTAGAATGTACTTTGAGTCAACTTTAAGAGAGATGGAAGTATTTGATAAACTAAAAGAAATGGGAATAAAAGATGGAGACAGTGTTGCAGTAGGCGATATTGTTTTTGAGTACTATGAATAGGAGGAAAAATGTTAACAGGAAAGCAAAGAGCTATGCTTAAGCAAGAAGCTCATGATTTTAAACCAGTGATAAATATAGGTAAATTTTCAGTGACAGATCAATTACTAGAAGCAATTGATGAAGCTTTAGAAGCTAGAGAATTAATAAAAATTAAAATATTAAATAATAATCTAGATGATGCTGATGAAATTATTGATACTATAATTAACAAATTAAATTGTGAGTTTATTTCACATATAGGATCAATAATTACAATTTACAGAAAAAACGAATCAAATTCTTATAACTTATAATGAGGATAGGACTTTATGGAGGAACATTTGACCCAATACATTTAGGTCATCTAATAGTGATGGAAAATGTGATTAATTATATGAATCTTGATAGAATTATCATATTACCTTCATCTAATCCTCCTCATAAAAAAGATAAGAAGATTACAGAAGTCAATACTAGAGTTGAAATGGTAAGCGAGGCTATTAAAGACAATGATAAGATAATCTTATCTACCTTTGAATCTACTGATCAGGTAATCAGGTACACCCACGATACAATAAAATATTTTACAGATTCTCTAAAGGAACATGAAATATTTTATATAATGGGCGAGGACTCATTTATGACTATAGATACTTGGAAGAATTATAAATATATATTAGACTCCAATATAATTGTTTTTTCCAGGGAGGGTATAGATCCACATAGCAAACTTGTTGACAAAGTAAAAAAAATCAGGAAAGATAATCCGAATATATCCTTAGTAAATAGTTTAAGTATCAATATATCCTCAACTCTAATAAGGTCTTTAGTAAAGGATGAGAAAAGTATTAAATATCTTGTAAAAGATGAAGTTGACTACATTATAAAACAGAGGAATTTGTATGCATAATCTTGATTATATTAAAGAAAAAATATTAGAAGATATAGGCGAAAAAAGATACAACCACAGTCTAAGAGTAGCTAAAACAGCAAGTAATTTAGCAAGGGTCTTTGGAGTAGATGAAAACAAAGCTTATCTTGCAGGAATCCTACATGATTGTGCAAAATACAATGAAAAGAGAATTATAAATAAGCTAGGAATTGATATTAAAAAGTATCCAGTTAGTTCAGAAAATGACCCAGTTCTTCATTCGTTTTTAGGAGCGGAATTAGCAAAAAAAGTGTATAATATTAACGATGAGGATTTATTATCAGCAATAAGTTTTCATACTACTGGCAAGAAAAATATGACCAAATTAGAGAAAATAGTATTTATTGCTGATGCTATAGAACCTAATAGGGATTTTAAAGGAATTGAAGATATTAGAAGAAAATCGGTTGTTGATTTAAACGACACTATGCTTATGCTGCTTGACAGCAGTATAAAGTTTTTAATATCAAAAAAATCAATTATAAATCCACTAAGTATTGAAGCAAGAAATTACTTAATAGAGGAGAAAAATGCAAAAACTAGACATAATAGTTAAAACACTTGAAGACAAATTAGCCGATGATATAAATGTAATAAAATTAGAGGACTCTTCTGTAGCTGATTATTTTGTTGTAGCCACAGGTAACTCTGTAAATCAAACTAGAGCCTTAGCTGATTATATAGAAGAAGCCTTGGCAAAAGAAGGCTATGACGTCTTATCGAACGAAGGATTAAGAGAAGGTGAATGGATTTTAATAGATGTAAGTGATGTTATTGTCCATATCTTCACTCATAAACAAAGAGAGTTCTATGATATAGATAATCTATGGGAGAATTAACCCCATAGATTATTAGGAGTAAGTATGCCTAAAGATAGAAAAGACAAATTTATATTTGCAGCTATCATAGCTTTAGCCTTTTTAGTAGCCAATGTTTTTTCAGATAATAGTATAATTGATAAATTTACTAAAAAGGAAGAAAGCATAATTGTAGAAGAACCTGACCAGAAAAATAAAGAACAAAAAGAAAATGCAAATGAAAAAGATGTAGACTCAGATTTAGAAAATCTTGATAAAAAAGTATACATATCTGGAGAAGTATTACATTCTGGTGTTTATGCTATAGAAGATGGTGATAGATTAGATGATTTAGTAAAAAAGGCAGGTGGGCTAACAGAAAGGGCAGATATAAATGCGATAAATCTAGCCTTAAGGTTAGAAGATCAGATGAAAATATACATACCTAATATTGATGAGAATCAAAACATAAATGCTGATAACCCACAAACATTAGGGCAAAGTCAATCTATTTCCAATCAAAGATTACAGGCTAAAATTAATATAAATATTGCCAGTAAAGAAGAACTTATGACCCTACCTAACATAGGTGAAAAAAGGGCGGATGCTATTATAGAATATAGGAAGCAGAAGCGATTTGAGAAGATTGAAGAGATAAAAAATGTTAGTGGCATAGGTGATAAATATTTTGAGGCAATGAAAGATTTGATAACAGTATAGGGGTATATATGAAATTATCAACAAGAGGCAGGTATGGGCTTAGAGCAATATTCTATATAGCAGAAAATGAAAATAAGGGCTATGTACCTGTTTCTGAAATTAGTGAGAATTTAAACTTATCAGAAAATTATTTAGAACAATTAGTAAGAATGCTAAGAAAAGATGACTTGATAAAATCAAGCCGTGGCCCAAAGGGCGGATACAAGATAAGTAAGCCACTTAAAGAAATTTCCATTGGTCAAATTCTAAGGAGCTTAGAGGGAGACTTAACAATGAGTGAATGCGTAAGTGGAAAAGTTGAGTGCGCTGAAAAATGTGATGCATATGATGTATTTACAAAATTAGACAGTCTAATAAATGAGGCTGTCGATTCCATAACTTTGGATAATATTGTCAAACATGAAATTTAAGGAGAACAGATGAAAAACTTAGGAATGAATGAGCTTAGGAAAAGCTACTTAGAATTTTTTGCAAATGAAAAAAAACATACACTTTTAAAATCATTTCCATTAACACCAATTGATGATGATACTCTTTTATTAATAAATGCTGGTATGGCACCTCTAAAGAAATACTTTACAGGTGAAAAAAAGATGAAGAACAACAGAGCCACTTCATCTCAAAGATGTGTTCGTACTGGTGACATAGAAAGAGTAGGAAAAACTGAGCGTCACGGTACATTTTTTGAGATGCTAGGTAACTTCTCTTTTGGTGATTATTTTAAGAGAGAAGCAATTAGCTGGGCTTATGAATTTCTAACTGATAGATTAGGTATAGACAAAAATGATTTATGGGTAACTGTGTATAAAGACGATGATGAAGCCTATAATATTTGGCATGACGAAATAAAAATGCCAGCTGAAAGAATTCTTAGACAAGGAAAAGAGGATAACTTCTGGGAATTAGAAGTAGGACCTTGTGGACCATGCTCAGAAATCTTTGTTGATAGGGGAGTTGAAAGAGCTATTGATGAAAATGACAACATGCCTGGCAACGATGATTCAGATAGATTTATGGAAGTATGGAATCTTGTATTTACACAATTTAATAAAGATAACCAAGGCAATTATACAAATTTAGCACATCCAAATATCGATACAGGCATGGGTCTAGAAAGAATTGCAATGGTTCTTCAAGGAAAAGATAATATTTTTGAAATTGATGTAATGACAGAGATAATATCTGAAATTGAGAAATTATCTAACAAAAAATATAAAGAAAATAAAAAAGACGATGTATCAATCAGAGTTATAGCAGATCATGCTAAGGCAATGACATTTTTAGTTTCAGATGGGGTTATTCCATCAAATGAAAAACGTGGATATGTTCTAAGAAGACTTATAAGAAGAGCTTACAGACATGGTAAATTATTAGGTATTGAAGGCTCATTCTTAAATAAAATTGTTGACAAGGTAGTAGAAACATATAAGGCTGAATATGATGAATTAGTAGATAATCAAGATAATATTCATAAAGTTATAAGTGATGAAGAAAATAGATTCCAAAAAACAATAAACCAAGGATTGGATATACTTAATGATCTTATAGCTACAACAAAAGCAAACGGACAAAAGGTATTAGATGGGTCAGATGCTTTCAAATTATATGATACTTATGGATTCCCACTTGATCTTACAAAGGAAATACTTGAGGAAGAAAATCTTGAAGTAGATGAAAAGAAATTTGAAGAAGAGATGGAAAAGCAAAGAAATCTTGCAAGAAATGCTCGTAAGGTTGACAAGGGTTCAAACCATGATAATCTAATTACAGATCATATTGAAAAGACAGAATTTGTTGGTTATGATGAATTTGACGTCAATGCTAAAATAATAGCAATATTTGTAGATAATGAAGAAAAAGAATCGATAAAAAATTCTAACAAAGGTATAGTAATAAGTAATAAAACTTCGTTTTATCCAGAAGGTGGCGGACAAGTAGCTGATACCGGATATATATTAACAGATAATGGTAAGGCAAAAGTCATAGATGTACAAAAGAAAAATGATATAATTTTCCACTATGTTGAAATTGTAGAGGGTGAGCTTGTTGTTAATGACGATGCAGAATTCAAAATTAATTTGGAAAGAAGATATGATATTCAAAGAAATCACTCTGCAACACACTTACTTGATCAGGCATTAATCGATGTTTTAGGAAAGGATATAAAACAAGCGGGTTCTTTAGTTGATCAAAATAAACTTAGATTTGATTTTTCACATAATAAAGCATTAAGCAATGAGGAAATTTTACAAATAGAAAAAATAGTTAACGAAAAAATTAGAGCTGAACTTCCTGTTAAGAAGGAATACATGGATTATAAAAAATCAGAAGAAATCGGTGCTATTGGACTATTTGAAGATAAGTATAAAGAAACCGTAAGAGTTGTATCTATGGGTGATTATTCTAAAGAGCTATGTGGTGGTTGTCATGTTAATAACACATCTGAAGTCTTAATCTTTAAGATAGAATCTGAATCATCTGCAGCAGCTGGTGTTAGAAGAATCGAAGCTATCACAGGAAGAGCTGTTTATGATTTAATATTAGCTCAAGAAAATAAATTAAAGAGTATTGCTGATAGCTTAGATACTAAGGTTAATAATATTGAATCTAAAATAAAATCTATTAAAAATGCTCTGGATAACAAAGATGATGAGATTAAGAGATTAAAATCTCAATCAAATAAAGATTTATTTGGAGAGTTAAAAGAAAAAATCGAAGAAGTAAATGGCATTAACCTATTAGTAGCTAAATTTGATAATGTAAGCGTAGATGAATTAAGAGATTTGGAAAATAGGATTAAAAACCAATATTCTAATTTAGTCATTGTATTTGCAACTGTTACAGATAAGATCATATTCACTGTATCAGTAGATGATAATTTAACAGACAAATATAATGCAGGTCAAATTGTAAAAGAAATGGCAAAAGTTGCCGGCGGTAATGGTGGAGGAAGGAAAAACTTCGCACAAGCTGGTGGAAATGACATATCTGCATTAGATAAAGCCTTAGACAAGGCTTGTGAATTAATCAAGGAGTAATTTTATGACTGATAATAATAAGTTTAATGAAACTATGCTCTTTAAGAGAGAAGATGTAGAGAAAAATGATATTAGAGAAATATTAACTACAGTATATAAAGCTCTTGAAGAAAAGGGTTATAAGCCAAATTCTCAAATAGTTGGATACCTATTATCTGGTGATCCTACTTATATAACAGCACACAACGGCGCTAGAAAGCTTATTAGAGCAGTTGATAGAGATAAGATATTAGAAGAATTATTGAATAATTACATCAATGACTAGAATAATGGCTTTAGATGTTGGAGATAAGACCATTGGGATTGCTCTAAGTGACCCAATGCTTATTACTAGCCAACCATTAGAAACAATAAAAAGAACAAAAGTAAAATTCGATATCGATAGGATAGAAGAGCTTGTTAACGAAAATGAAGTTTCTACGTTAATAGTAGGACTTCCTAAAAATATGAACAATACTATTGGCCCTCAGGCTATGCGAGTTATAAGCTTTGTTGATCTTATCAAGAAAAGATTAGATATAGAGATAATATATCAAGATGAAAGAATGACAACGTTAGAATCTGAGGCAGTTCTTATTGATATGTCTGTAAGACGTGAGAATAGAAAGAAACATATTGATAAAATCGCTGCTAGCTTTATCTTACAAAGCTATTTGGATAGGAGAAATAATGGATAGCATCTTTTTACTGGATGAAAATAATAATGAAGTTGAATTTAATATAGAAGACACTTTCGGAATTGATGATAATAATTATGCAGCTTTAAAAAATCCAATAGACGATATGATATTAATTGTAGAAGTAATAAATGAAGCTGATGAAGTTATATTTAAATCCATAGAAGATCAGAATCAATTAAATGAAATAATTGAATTTTATGAAGAGATGAAAAGAGAAATTAATGAACATTGAACAAGTAAAGAAGATTTTTGAGAATAACAACCAAAAATTTACTAAACAAAGACAGCTGATATTTACTGTTTTGAAAAATTCTTCACAAAAGCATTTAACACCCGAAGAACTTTTCTCTATTGTTCATCAAGACCATAAGCAGGTTGGAATTGCAACTATTTATAGAACTTTAAATATATTTGAAGAGTTGGGTATAGTTAATAAACAAGAATTTACCGACCAAGCTTATACTTATGAATTAATAGACCCAGAAAGTGATCACCATGATCATATCATTTGTACAAAATGTGGGAAAATATTAGAAGATGAGTTTTTATCCGTGGATGAAGTAAAAAACTCATTGAAAGAAAATTATGACTTTGATTTGTCTTATTATTCTTTGAGGATTTATGGAGTATGTTCCGATTGTCAGAAAAATGAGGAGAAATAATGACAAATGAAAAGAAATTAAGAATAATCCCAATGGGGGGATTACACGAAATAGGAAAAAACTGCACAGTGGTAGAATATGGAAATGACATGATTATGATTGACTGCGGTCTAACATTCCCAGACAGCGAAATGTTAGGTGTTGACATAGTTATTCCAGACTTTACCTATGTAGAAGAAAATAAAAATAAATTACGAGGTATATTTGTAACCCATGGTCACGAAGACCATATAGGTGCAATCCCATACTTTCTTAAAAATGTTGATACAAATGTCTATTGTTCTAAGTTGACTAAAGGACTTTTAGGAAACAAATTTAAAGAGCACGGCTTAAATACAAACAAGATTAAAATGGTAAATGTAAATAATACAGTTAAGGCAGGAAGCCTAAGTGTAGAATTTATAAGAGTAAGTCACTCTATACCAGATGCTTGCGCTATAGCTGTTAAGTCACCAGTAGGAACAGTAATCTTTACAGGGGACTTCAAGATGGATTTCACTCCAATTGATAACGATCCAACAGATATACAAAGGCTTGCTGAACTTGGAAGAAAAGGTGTATTAGCCCTATTTGCTGACTCAACAAATGTTGAAAGAGAAGGATTTTCTGTAAGTGAAAAGACAGTAGGAGAAACCTTTATAAAAATATTTGGCCAAGCTAAGTCAAGAATTATAGTGGCTACCTTTGCATCAAACCTTCACAGAGTCCAACAAATCATTACAGCAGCAGAAAAATACAATAGAAAAGTTGCCCTATCAGGTAGGTCAATGTTAAATAACGTCAAGATTGCAACTGAGTTAGGTTTCCTTAAGATTAAAAAGAACACCTTAATAGATATGAAAGCAATTAAAAAATATGCTGATGATGAGCTTGTAATCCTATCTACAGGAACCCAAGGTGAACCTCTCAGTGCCCTAACAAGAATGGCAAATAAAGAACACAGACAGATTAGTTTAAACGAAACTGACACAGTTATTCTATCTTCATCACCTATTCCAGGCAATGAGATGGCAATTAATACAACAATTAACAACCTTACAAAAATTGGGTGTAAGATAATATATTCTTCTCTAGCTCAAGTCCATGCATCTGGGCACGCTTGCCAAGAAGAAATTAAACTTATGTACCAGTTAGTTACACCAAAGTATTTAATCCCTGCTCACGGTGAGATAAGAATGCTTAAAAAACATGCTGATATCGCAGTAGATATGGGCCAACCAAGGGAGAACATCTTTATAGTTGAAAATGGGGATGTAATCGAATTTAGTAAAAAATCTGCCCAAATAAAAGGTAAGGTTCAAGCAGGAAATGTACTTGTTGACGGATCAGGTATAGGTGATGTTGGAAATATTGTATTGAAAGATAGAAAGCATCTATCTGAAGATGGGCTAATGGTTGTATCCATAACCTTTGATAAACATACACAAGAATTACTGGCAGGACCTGAGATAGTATCACGTGGTTTTGTTTATGTAAAAGAAAACCAAGATATAATCGAAAATGCAAGAGATATCGTGTTAAGATCTATAGACAAATGTAAAAAAGACGATATTAAGGCCTTAAGTCAAATAAAATATCAGATTAGAGAAGACCTAAAATCATATATTTACAATGAACTAGGTAGGGATCCAATGATATTACCCGTAATATCTGGAATAGAAAATGGGAAATATTAACTATAAATACAGCTCCCAATTTATAGAAGATTTGCTTGAAGATGTAGATTTTATTGAATTAAGAAAATATGCCAAGGAAAATAGAGTTCCTATTATGAATAGCCAGACAAAAGAATTACTGGTAAGTCTAATAAAAATTGCTAAGCCTAAAAAAATACTTGAAATAGGTACAGCTATAGGATATTCTTCCTTAATATTTTCTAAGTATTCTGATGCACAGATTACAACAATAGAAATAGATGAAGAGACTGCAAAAATAGCAAATAATAATTTTAAGAAATATAAAACAAGCATCAACTTGATAAATAATGATGCTATGAAAGCCTTGAGAAGTATTGATCAAGGCTTTGATTTTGTTTTCATAGATGCTAATAAGTCTAGATACCTAGACTATTTTAAAATAACAAGCAAATTATTAAATGAGGGAGGGATCATTGTTGCAGATAATGTACTTTTTAGAGGTGAAGTTTGTAATGATGATCTGATAGAAAAACGAAAGATAACTTTAGTTAAAAATTTAAGAAAATTTTTAGCCTATATAACAAATAACGAGGATTTCATAAGTTCAATTATCCCCATAGGTGATGGACTTACAATCAGCGTAAGGAGATAAAATGGAAAATAAAAAAGTAGAACTACTTGCCCCCGCGGGAGATTTTGAAAAACTACAGACTGCTATAAAATTTGGGGCGGATGCAGTTTATCTTGCCGGAGATAACTTTGGTTTAAGGGCAAATGCAAAAAACTTTAATGATGAAGAATTAAAAAAAGCTGTAGAATATGCTCATTCTAAGAATGTCAGAGTGCATGTTACTATGAATATAATGCCCCATGATGGTGATATGACAGGTATTGTCCAATACCTTGAACACTTAAATACAATCGGTATTGATGCCTTAATAATATCTGACCCAGGTATATTTAATTTAGCTAAAAAACATACAGATATTGATTTACACATTTCAACCCAGGCTTCTGTAACAAACTCAGCTACTGTTAATTTTTGGTACGAAATGGGTGCTAAAAGAGTAATTTTAGCTAGAGAACTATCTTTAAAAGAAATAACTGAGATTAGAGCGAATACTCCAAAAGATATGGAAATTGAATGTTTCATACATGGGGCAATGTGTATATCTTATTCGGGAAGATGCTTATTATCATCATATATGACTGGAAGAGATGCTAATAGGGGAGATTGCGCCCAACCATGTAGGTGGAAATACTCTCTTCAAGAAGAAACCAGACCTGGTGAATATTATCCAATAGAAGAAGATGGTAATGGTGGTACTTTTATCATGAATTCTAAAGACCTATGCCTAATTGAGGAAGTAGATAAATTAATAGAAGCTGGTATAGATAGCTTTAAAATAGAAGGAAGAATGAAGACGCCTTTTTATGTTGCAACCGTAATTAGGTCATATAGACAGGTAATTGATGCATATTATGATGGCAATTTTTCAAAAGAATTAGCAGAAAAATATTTTAAAGAAATAAACAAAGCAAGCCATAGGCACTTCACTAAAGGATTTTTCTATAATAAACCAGATGAAAATGATCAAATTTATGGTACATCTTCTTATATAAGAAATTATGATTTTATAGGTCTTGTCAAAGCTTATGATAAGGATACTAAAATTGCAACAATTGAACAAAGAAATAGGTTTTTCAAAGGTGATCATATAGAAATATTTGGTAATAGTAAGGATTTCTATGATTTTGAAATTGATTATATGGAAGATGAAAATGGCGAAGAAATTGAAGTTGCAAACAAGCCAAAACAGTTAATTAGAATTAAAATCGACTTACCTTTAGAAGTAGGAGATATTTTAAGAAAAGAGATAGAAAAATAAGATAATTTTCATATAAACATTAAAAAAGACGAGGTTTTGTTTCCTCGTCTTTTTAATAATAAGTATCCGCTATTAATCTTCAGAAGGATTTTCTGAAAAATCTGCTCTTGTTCTTCTTGCTTCAACACCAACGTTTGAATTTTCATCAGCTTCATCAGAAATTGATCTAAGATTTTCTTGGTCAGGACTTAGTTTTTTATCTAAAGATTCACCACCGGTTTCTTTGTTTTCTTCTCTAACTTTTTTATCTAGTTCTTTGTTGCCTTTGTATTGGTTGTCATTTGTAACTTTGTTATCTGCCATAATATCTCCTTTTTTATCTACATTAAGCATTCTTATATTAATATGATAACACATTTAAGAAAATTTTACAATCATTTTCCTAATATGACTTCTCTATTAATTTAATAATTTCGACTATAACATCACTTGCTTTTTGCATATGTTCAATTGGTATATGCTCATAAATGCCGTGAAAATTCATGCCACCAGTGAAAATATTAGGTGTTGGTAGTCCCATAAAAGAAAGTTTAGATCCATCCGTACCGCCTCTTATTGGACTAACAAGTGGAATGATATCTAGATTTTCCATGGCATTTTTAGCAATATCTACTATATCCATATGATTTTTTATAACATCACCCATATTATAATAAGAGTCTGATAGATTTACATCGATAATATTACCATATTTCTTGTTTAGGTAAGAAGCATTATCTTTAATTTCTTCCTTCATTTTTTCAAAAGTATCTCTATCGTGATCACGAATAATATAGTGCAGTTTAGTAATTTCTGTTTCACCCTTTATATCTAATAAATGGAAGAAGCCCTCATATCCTTCAGTATGCTCAGGACGTCTAACATCACCTAATAGTCTATCAAATTCATTTGCAACGCTTATAGAGTTAATCATAGTGTTTTTAGCAGAACCAGGATGTATAGATTTACCTCTTATAGTAATTTTTGCGTCTGCAGCATTAAATGATTCGTATTCTAATTCACCTAAAATTCCACCATCAATAGTATAGGCAAAATCAGCTCCAAACTTTTCTACATCAAAAGAATCACAACCAGTACCTATTTCTTCATCTGGAGTAAAGGCGATTTTTATATCACCATGTTTAATATCAGGGTTACTTAAAATATAATCAATAGCATGCATTATTGCAGCAATTCCCGCCTTATCATCAGCACCTAAAAGAGATTCACCCCTAGTTGTAATTAGGGTAGTACCTACTAAGTCATTTAAGTAAGGGAAATCTTCAACTTTTATAGATTTTTCTTCATTTAGTTTTATATCTCCACCTTCATATTTGATAATTTGTGGATTGTCAATTTTTCCATACATTTCTGGTGATGTATCCATATGTGATATGAAACCAACTTTTGGTAGATCTTTCTCTGAATTGGATTTTATCTCAGAAAATACAAAACCTTCTTCATTAATTTCTGCAACAAGACCCAAGTCTTCAAGTTCTTTTTTTAATTGCCTTGCTAAAACTAATTGGCCTTCTGTAGAAGGTTTTTGAATTTCTCCTTTTTCTGGGTCGCTTTTGGTATCAAAACTTATATAATTTAAAAATCTTTCTTCTATTTTTTTCATAGCATCTCCTTTGTCACTATTATACTTGCAATTGTAAAATGAGCTAAAATTGGTATACTAAATAAGGAAGGTGATAGGATGAAATTAAAGATTATAACAGACAATCAAGTACCAGCTTATGCTACAGAACATGCCGCTGGTATTGACTTATATTGTAAGACTAAGGATGACATTACCATTAAACCTAATGAAACTGTTAAGGTACATACTGGGTTAAAAGTAGAGATACCTGAAGGATTTTTTGGTGCAGTTTATCCAAGATCATCTACAGGAGTAAAAAGACAGCTTATGCTCGCCAATACATTGGGTGTAATTGACTCTGACTATAGGGGAGAATTAATGATGTTTTTTTATAATTATGGTAAGGAAGAACAAATTATTAAAAACGGAGAAAGACTTGCTCAGTTAGTAATTCAGCCTTATTTAAGATGTGAAATTGAAGAAGTAGAAAATTTATCAGCAAGCCAAAGAAATGAAGGCGGATTTGGTTCTACAGGAAGATGATGAATAAGTATTATAAATTATTTAAAAAGAATAAATACAAACTCTTTCTATTGGGATTATTTGCTATAGTACTAGCCTTTGTTGCCGTATTTATTAAGAAAAAGTATGAAGATATGACAATGTCAAAATACAATAATAATATTGTAATAATAAAGGGAAATGGCGATGAACTAAAGTCTTTTTCGATCAAAGAATTGAAATCTTTAGGCTCAAATAAGACAGAAGTATACATTAATAACGGTTTAGAGAAAGTCGAAATTGAAGGAATATCATTAGAAAAGCTAATAGGAAATTTAGATTATAACTTCAGGGATAGACCAACTATAGAAATAGAAGACACTAATGGAAGTGCAACAAGATATCCTATGTCAGTAGCGCTTGAAGTAGATAGAATATATTTAGTTTATAAAATAGAGGGACAACCTCTGCTTGAATTTAATCCTTCATATGGCACTTTAGCAATAATCGATACAAACTCTAAGAGTGCAAGTAGCTGGATAACAAATGTTAAAACCTTAAACTTACAATAACTAAGCTCATGATAATTCATGAGTCTTTTTTCTTAAGAGGTATAGTAGAATAGAGAGGTATAAGATGAAAAGCAAGTTTAAATATGAAAAGTTAACTCCAATGTTAAAGCACTATGTAGATATGAAAAAAGATTTTAAAGATGCCTTACTCCTTTATAGAGTGGGTGATTTTTATGAAACTTTTTTTGATGATGCTATAATAACTGCTAAAGTATTGTCTTTGACCTTGACAGGAAAAGAATGTGGTCACGAGGATAGGGCGCCTATGTGTGGTGTACCTCATCATGTAGTCGATACTTATGTAAATAAACTTGTGAAAAAAGGATATAAGGTAGCCTTATGTGATCAGGTAGAAGATCCAAAAGAGGCTAAGGGCCTTGTAAAGAGAGCTATAACTAAGGTAATAACTCCAGGAACTTTAACCGATATAGAATCTCTTGATAGGAAAGAAAACAACTATCTTTTATCAATTTTTGAAAATGAATATGGTATAGCCATGTCTTATTGTGATATATCTACAGGAAAGCTTGTATGTCTTGAAATAAAAGCCTTAAGCAAGAGCTTAGGTAAAAAAGCGATTGATCAAATTGAAAAGATAAATCCAGCTGAACTAGTTATAAATTCAAATTATTCCAATCAAGATTTAAAACAATACTTTAATTTAAATAACAATATTTTTCTTAACTACATTAATTTTACTAGTGATTTTGAAAATAGGATAAAAACCATAGTCAAATATTTGGGTAAGGAAAATTTAGAAAAGATATCAGATAAGAGACTTGCAATAATTTCTTTAGCAAATCTACTTGACTATATATATAAGTACTACAATGAAAAATTAGAACATATTAATAATATTGAACTTTTAAAGATCAATGAATATATGGAAATAGAAGCTAATACGAGAAAAAACCTCGAGCTTACAAGGAATTTAAACAACAATAGTAAGGAAAACACACTAATTTCTTTATTAGATGAGGCAGATACAGTAATGGGATCTAGGTTAATTCACGATTGGTTAGAAAGACCCTTAATAGATAGGGATAAGATACAACGAAGGCTTGACTTAGTGGGTGGATTTTATAAGGATAATATTTTATCTAGGAATGTGTCTAATATTTTTGATAGCATATATGATTTAGAAAGAATACTTGCTAAAATCTCTTATAAAAGAGCAAATGCAAGGGATTTAATTTCCCTAAAAAATTCCTTGAAGGACATTCCCAAGCTAAAAGAAATACTAAAAAATTCCAATAATAAGTTAATATCAGCTCTAGGTATTAATCTACCAGATATTGGTGATATTTATGATTTAATTGATAAATCAATAGTAATTGAACCTCCTATAACAATAACTGAGGGAAATTTAATAAAAGAAAACTATAACAAAGACCTTGATGAATTGAAAAACCTATCTAATAACGCGGAAGAAAGGCTTTTAACCTATGAAAAGGAACAAAGAGATCTTACCGGAATTAAGAGTCTAAAAATCATCTATAACAAAAATAATGGTTATTCTATCGAGGTTACAAAATCTAACACTGATAAGGTTGATAAGACATATATAAGAAAACAAACGCTTAAAAATCAGGAAAGATATACTACAGAAGAGCTAGAAAATATTAGCTCACTTATCCTAAACGGTAAGGATAAGATTAATATCCTTGAATATGAGCTTTTTAATAATATTGTAGATAAAATATTAGAATCAACATCAAGACTTCAAGCCCTATCAAAAATGATAGCTAATATTGATTCAATCAATTCTTTAGCTAAAATAGCAGTAAAACATAATTATGTTAAACCAATAATAAATGACGAGCCTGTAATAAAGATAGAATCGGGTAGACATCCTGTTATAGAAATAAATCTAAAAGAAAATGAATTTATAGCTAATGATACAGATATTGGACAGGATGAAAATCTAATACAGATTATTACTGGTCCTAATATGGCAGGTAAATCAACATATATGAGGCAAACTGCACTTATAATAATAATGGCTCAAATCGGTTCATTTGTGCCTGCAAAGAGTGCCCAAATAGGGATTTGCGATAAGATATTTACAAGGATTGGTGCAAGTGATAATATATCAAAAGGTCAGTCTACCTTTATGCTTGAGATGAATGAAGTTTCTAATATTTTGGAAAATTCCACAGATAAATCTTTTGTTATTCTGGATGAAGTTGGTAGGGGAACAAGCTCTGATGATGGCCTAAGCATTGCTATGGCCTTGGTTGAATACTTGTCAAAGCATAAAAAGGTTAAAACTGTTTTTGCTACTCATTTTCATGAATTAACTATTCTAGAAAATGAACTTGATAATGTAACAAATCTTAAAATAGAAATACTTGAAGAAAATAATAACTTAGTGTTTTTAAGAAAGATAAGTAAGGGAAAATCTGACAGGTCCTATGGTATAGAAGTCGCTAAACTAAGCGGGTTACCTGATGAGATAATAGATAATGCAAATAATATAATGAATAGATTATCAAATGAGGATTTCTACGAGGTAGACAAGCAAAAAGAGCTTAAAAATTCAATTGATGAAATAAAGGATAAAAGATTAGAGGATTTAAGAAATTTATCAGAGGAGATAAATATTAACGAGCTTACTCCCCTTGAAGCCCTAAATAAACTTAATATATTAATAGAAAGAATAGGTGAATTATAGTGCCTATAATTAGACTTGATAAAGATACAATTGAAAAAATAGCTGCAGGAGAGGTAATAGAATCTCCTCTTTCTGTTGTCAAAGAACTAGTTGAAAATTCGATTGATGCAAATAGTAAAAATATAACCATTGAAATAAGAAATGGTGGCAAGTCATATATAAGGGTTACTGATGATGGTTCTGGTATCGAAAGTGATCAGATGGAACTTGCCTTTAAAAAACATGCTACAAGTAAAATTACTGCTTTTGACGATTTGTATAAGATTTCCTCATTGGGTTTTAGAGGTGAAGCACTTCCAAGCATAGCAGCCGTGAGTAAGCTTACCGCTATTTCTAAGACTGAAGATTCACCTATAGGTAGTAAGCTTGTGATAAACTCAAAAGATGCCAGCAAGAGCTCGATTGCTACAAATAAAGGTACAAGTATTATAGTAGAAGACTTATTTTATAATATACCTGCTAGGAGAAAATTCTTAAAATCTGACCTAGCAGAGTCGAATAAAATTACAAAGCTTCTATATGCTTTTGCTATAGGTTATCAAGATATATCATTTAAATATATAAAAGATGATAGATTACAATTTAGATCAAGTTCAAATACATCATTCAAGTTAAGTATTGCAGACCTTTTAGATAGTTTACTTGAAGAAAATTTGATAGAATTAAGTGATAATAATGATATTTTTAAGATAAAAGCATATATATCAAACTCAAACTATTATCGTGGAAACAGATCGATGCAATATATATTTGCAAATAAAAGGTTAATTGAAAATGATGAAATAAATTGGGCAATAGAATATCAATATCAAGGCTTGATTCCAAGTGGAAGGTACCCAGCCTTCTTCTTATTTATAGATACCAATCCCAAAAATATAGATGTAAATATTCATCCTAATAAAAAAATAGTTAAATTCTCCTACGAGGCAGAACTTATTGATCTCATAACTAATTCAATTAATAAGACTTTTCAAAAAAATAAAGATATAAAAACCATTAGACAGGAAAGTCCCAAGGAAAATAAAAGTCTTGATTTTAGTGATTATAAGGCTATACTTGACAAATACTCTCCAGTTGAAAATTTAATTAGAGAAAGTCCGAGGGATTATTCGACTGAATATTCTGATAACTTTTTTGATGAATCTTTACCATTGGATTTAGAGGATTTAGAAGAAAATAATGATTTTCATGAAGAAGTTATCGAAGAGAAATTTATAGACGATATACCAACTTATAAGACAAGTTTATTTTCAAGGTATTCAATCTTTGAAGAAAAAGGTAAAGCCTATATACTCGATCATAGAAGAGCGGATGAGAAAGTTAGGATGTCTAAATATATTAGGGAATTTAAAGAAGGGAATATAGCAAAACAGGTTCTCACAGATCCAATAGTCATAGAACTTAAAGTCGATGATGTAAAAAGAGTTAAAGATAAGGTCCAACTTTTTGAGAATATGGGTTTTGATTTAGATTTTATTACGAATAGTAAATTAATAATAAGAGAAATGCCTTTGATATTTGATTTGCCAGAAAATGGAGATTTCTTTTATGATTTGCTAGATATAGATTATGATGACTCAAATAAATTTTTATATAAAAAATTTAGAAAATTAGCAAAGGCTTTATCATTTAGAAAAGGCCACACAATAAACGAAGAAGAGGCTTTATCACTTTATAAAAAGCTTATGGACGAGGAAAATCCATATAAAAATTACGATGGACAAGCTACTTTAATTATGATAGAAAGTAAAGATTTGGAGAAATATTTTGAAAGATAAACTTATAATAATAACAGGTCCTACTGCAAGTGGAAAGAGTGATATAGCTATAAATTTAGCTAGAAAAATAAACAGCCAAATAATTTCTTCTGATAGTCAACAAGTCTACAGATATATGGATATAGGAACAAACAAGGTTGATGATTTCACGGTGGATCATCATCTAATAAATCTTGTTAATCCAGATGAGAATTTTACAGTTGAAGATTTTAGAAATGAGGCCCTTAACATTATTAGAAAATTAAATGATAATGGTCTTACCCCGATTATGACAGGTGGAACTGGATTTTATATAGATTCTATTTTATTTGATATGAATTATGGGAATGTTAGTAAAAATCAAGAATTAAGAGATAAGTTAGATTCTGAAGCAGATGAATTTGGAAATGATTATTTATTTGAGAAACTAAAGGAGGTTGATCCAGAAAGTGCAAGTAAATATCATCCGAATGAGAGGAATAGAATAATAAGAGCTCTTGAAATTTATAAGGAAACAGGTGTAAAGGCTTCAGTTCAAAGGACTGGAGAAAGAGTCCTAAATAATGATATAGACCCTATTTTGTTTTTCTTAAATTACGAGAGTAGAGATATATTGTATAAAAAAATCAACATTAGAGTTGAGCAAATGATTGACCAAGGCCTTATTGAAGAATTTAAATATTTGATTGAAAGGTTTAATCTTACACCTGATAACCAGTCTATGTCTGCAATAGGATACAAGGAAATATTTCCATATATAAATGAAGAAATAAATAAGGATGAGTTAATAGAAACTATCGCTCAAAATACAAGACGATACGCAAAAAGACAAATAACATGGATGAAAAGATATAAGAATTATCCATTTTGCCACGAGATACTAATGGACAAACTTAGTAAAGAAGACGCAGGAATGATAATAGAAAGCATAATAAAGGATGTTTATGGACTATAATGATATTTACGATAATTATAATTTAGATGATTCTTTTGATAAAATTATAGAAGACTCAGAGAAAGAATTAAGAGAAATATTTGAAAAGCACGAGGCTATTAGTGAATTTAACCAAGCTAAGGTTCTGAGTGCTTTTAATAAGAATGCTTTGCAAACAAGTGATTTTAACTCTTCCACAGGTTATGGATATGCAGATACTGGTAGGGATACTATAGAAAATATCTTTTCAAGTATCTTTAAGTCTGAGGATAGTTTGGTAAGACCCTCTATTGTATCAGGTACTCATGCTCTTTCTATCGTTTTATTTTCACTATTAAACTATGGTGATAAACTTCTATCTATAACTGATGATCCATATGATACAATGCAGCAAGTAATAGGTATAGCTGGAAATAAAAAAGGAACCTTGCTTGAAAAGGGAATCTTGTATGATAAACTTGACTTAAATGATGATGGATCAATCAAATATGAAGAGATTAAAGATAAAATAGATGATAAGACTAAGGTCATTCTAATTCAAAGATCGACTGGTTACAGCCAAAGAAGAGCCTTTACAATAGAAGAGATAAAAAAGGCTATAGATGAGATTAGAATAGACAACAAAGATGTTATTATTTTTATTGATAATTGTTATGGAGAATTTACTGAAGATAAGGAACCTATAGAAGTTGGCGCTGATATAATAGCAGGATCATTAATTAAAAATCTTGGTGGGGGAATAGCGGTGACAGGAGGTTATATAACGGGTAAAAGCGATCTCATAGAATATTGTTCAAACACCCTTACAGCTCCAGGTATTGGCAAGGATGAAGGATTAAGCTTTGGAACAAATAGATTGGTAGCAGAAGGATTGTATTTTGCTCCGCATGTTGTTAAAGAATCAATAAAAGTAGCACTTTTATTTGCATCTGTGTTTACAAAATTAGGTTATGAAGTAACCCCGAGCTTAGAAGATCCAAGGTCAGATATAATATTGGCTATAAAACTAGAAGATCCAGATAAACTTAAAACTTTTTGTAAGTCAATCCAAGAAGCTTGTACTGTCGACTCAACTTTCATTCCTGAAGCATACCCAATGCCAGGATATGAAGACCCTGTAATAATGGCTGCTGGAGGGTTTGTAGAAGGTGCTACATCTGAACTATCAGCAGATGGACCATTAAGAGAGCCATATATGGCTTATTTGCAAGGTGGACTTAATTACTATCATGGGAAATTAGCTCTAAAGATAGTCTTAAACAGATTAAAAAATAATAATTTAATATAAATTTTATCGCCCAAAGAGCTTCTTGCTTATAAGGGCGATTTTTATTATAAGTTCAGTTTAGATAAAGGGTTCTTATTAATTGCATTCTTAAGATCTTCATCATCTAGGTGGGTGTAAATTTGTGTGGTAGATACTGAGACATGTCCTAAAATATCTTTTAGGGCTCTTATGTCAACATCTCCATACTTATACATTAGAGTTGCAGCGGTGTGTCTTAACTTATGGGTTGAGTATATACTTGTGTCAAAGCCGGATTTCTTGAGGTATTTGTCTATTGTAGCCTGGACAGCTCTATTTGAAATTCTCTTTTTCCTAGTAGATATAAATAGTGCATTTATATTATCGTCTTTAAGATAATCAGACCTAATTATAATATAGGAATTGATGAGGTCTAAGCAATTTTTGGTTAAATAAACCGTGCGCTCTTTATTCCCTTTTCCTATAATATTGAAACTATCTTTATTAACATCAGATAAGTCTATACTTACTAACTCTGATAGACGCATGCCGGTGGTTAAGAAGGTAAAAACCATAGCAAGATCTCTAGATCTTAAAAATTCATTCTTTTCTTTATTTATTTCGTTAAGTAAGACCTCAGTCTCTGCAAGAGTTAAATAAACAGGTTGTCTTTGGCTGATTTTAGGGTTTGTGAGTTTGGTGGCGTTGTTAGTATCTATGATTTCAATTTCATTGTACATATATTTATAGAAAGATTTGATAGCTGAAATTTTTCTTGACCTAGTTGTAGCTGAATCATTTTTATCATTGTCTAGATAAGAGAGAAATGCATAGAAATCTTGCATGGACATCTGTTCAAAAAACTTACTATCTATATAGGAATTTATTTTGGTAAAATTAAAATTTTTAATGTAAGAGTCTTTGTCTCCAGAATATATTTTTCTTATAATTTCAAATTCAATAAACGTTATAAGATCATATTCGTATTCTTTAATAGTAGATGAAGAAAGACCTTTAATGGATTTTAAATAGTTTAGATAGTCTATAAGTATAAGGGGTTTTACAAATTTTTCCATAATTACTCCTGATAATATTTATAAAAATCTTTAAAATGACTTCACATTAATATTTATATAGATATTATACTCAAAGATTAATCAATAACAAATTATTGCACAAAATTGTTATTTTGTGCAATAATTTTATAGTTGACGTACATCCTGTTCTCAGACTTTTTTCGAAGAAATATTTCGTTGGATAAGATGATTATCATGATGTACTTCTACGGATTTTTTTAGTATGATTGTATCATTTGTAATTTAAACTTTGGTCAAGTTGGAACTTAGATTTGAATTTTTTATTTTTATAAGTTAAAATCCTTAAAACTAATTTTCATTAGAGATTGAAAATATACACGCTCTATTTTGACTTCTAAGCGATTTTAAATTTTTAATGGTGTATTTATACCTTTAAAATTCCACTAAAAAACTGCCAAATTACTTGGCAGTTTGTTTAAATAATTAATTAAACATTATTTTGCAAAATCTATCGCTTTGGACTCTCTTAATAAGTTCACTTTGATTTCACCTGGATACTCTAATTCATTTTCGATTTTCTTTGCAATATCTCTAGCAATTACAACCATTTCGTCATCTGATACCTTGTCTGGTTTGACTAATATTCTTAGCTCTCTACCAGCTTGTAGAGCAAATGATTTTTCAACACCATCGAATGAATTTGCAATTTTTTCTAGATTCTCAAGTCTCTTGATATAATTTTCAAGACTTTCACGTCTAGCACCTGGTCTAGCAGCGCTTATTGCGTCTGCTGTTTGAACTAGGATTGATTCAACACAATTTGGTTCAACATCTCCATGATGTGATTCTATAGCGTTAACTACATATTTGTTTTCGCCGTATTTTACAGCTGCTTCTACACCCAGTGTTATGTGTGTACCTTCTTGTTCTTGGTCTATCGCTTTACCAAGATCGTGTAGCAACCCACCACGTCTAGCTAATTGGGCGTCAGCACCTATTTCTTCGGCTAGCATTCCAGCTAAGAGCGCTACTTCTACAGAGTGATTCAAGATATTTTGACCGTAGGATGTTCTAAATTTCATCTTACCCACCAGCCTTATTAACTGTGGATGAAGATTCATTATTCCTACTTTTTCTGCAGCTGCCTCACCATCTTCTATGATTCTAGCTTCTACTTCGTCTGTAGCCTTTTGAAGCATTTCTTCAATTCTAGATGGATTTATTCTTCCATCTTGAATTAACTTCTCTAGTGCAACTTTGGCTATTTCGCGTCTTACAGGTTCAAAACATGATATCACTACTGCTTCTGGAGTATCATCTATTATAAGGTCTACTCCTGATGCTTGTTCGAAAGCTCTTATATTTCTACCTTCACGACCTATAATTCTACCTTTCATTTCATCTTTTGGAAGGGAGATTACAGATACTGTATTCTCTGAAACTTGCTCTGGGGCGAATCTTTGGATAGTGGTAGCTAATATTTCTGTTGCAATCTTTTTACTTTCAGATTTAATTCTTTCTTCAGCTTCCTTTATCATTCTAGCTGATTCATGAATTGTCTCTGATTTTACTCTAGCTAATATAATTTCTTTAGCTTCGTTGTTGGTTAGTCCAGCGATATTTTGTAGCTCCAACTCTTGTTGTTCTATTAACTTGTCAATTCTTTCTTCTTTTTGTTTCAATTTTTTCTGATCACTAGAGATTTGATCAGACTTCTTGTCAATCAATAAAGATCTATTGTCTAAACTTTCTTCTTTCTTTATCAAACGTGCTTCTCTTTTGTTAAGTTCGGCTCTTGTTTGATTTAGCATTTCTTCATTTTCAGATTTCAACTTTGATATTTCATCTTTAGCATCGATTAGAGTTTCTCTTCTTAATGCTTCTGCTTGTTTATTAGCGTCATCTATGATTTGCCTACTTAAATTTTCGGCACTACCAATCTTAGATTCACCAATTTTCTTACGATAAAGATAGCCAAAATAAAAAGCTAACAATACGAAGGCGACAACTATGATGAGAACAACTATTGGATTTAAATTATCAAACATCATATCACCTCCAATAATATGGAAAATTCATTCCAATAATTATTATACCCGATTTTTATAATTATACGAAATAGTTTTCATTTGAAATAAAAAAAGCAGCCTAAGCTACTTTTTGTGAGGTATTATTCTTGCTGGAGAGCCAACTGCAGTTGAATCACTTGGAACATCAGAAAGAACAACAGAGTTTGCTCCAATCATGCTGTTATCTCCTATGTGAATATTGCCTAGCAATACAGCACCAGCTCCTATCATTACATTGTTACCGATAGTTGGATGCCTTTTAACTTTTTTATTTGTAATTGCGCCTAGAGTTACTGAATGATATATTAAGACATCATCACCAATTTCAGCTGTTTCTCCAATAACTGTTGCCATTCCATGGTCTATGTAACATCTGCGTCCTATTTTAGCTCCTGGATGGATTTCAATACCAGTTTCCATTCTAGCTTTATAGGCAGTTTCCTCTGCCTCATACAATTTACCCTCTAGAAATAATTTATGGGCAATATAATGGGCTAGTAGAGCCTTAATTCCAGCAGAGAAGAGGACTGCCTCCTCTTTACTCTTTAATGCTGGATCTTTTTTTAGGGCGTTTTCTATTAATTCTTCTTTATATTGGTTATAATTCAACATTTCCGTATAACTCAGTTGATAGATATCTCTCACCTGTATCAGGTAGAACAG
The DNA here is from genome assembly GCF_026131715.1 of Anaerococcus sp. NML200537. Taxonomy (NCBI): domain Bacteria; kingdom Bacillati; phylum Bacillota; class Tissierellia; order Tissierellales; family Peptoniphilaceae; genus Anaerococcus; species Anaerococcus sp. NML200537. The sequence continues at coordinate 29,880 of NZ_JAMXSL010000009.1, forward strand.
TTACCACAACTTTCCCCTCTCCTAATTTATCTGCTATCTCTATAGCGCCTTTAACATTGGCACCCGATGATATACCAACAGCTAATCCTTCGTTATTTGCTAAAAATCTAGACATTTCTATTGCATCATCACCTTTTACATCTACTATTCCATCGACTATATCAAAATCAAGGTTCTTTGGTATGAAGTTACCACCTATACCTTGGATCTTATGGCCACTGGCCTTGCCTCCTGATAAAAGTGGACTTTCAGCAGGTTCGATAGCAAATATTTTGGTATTTGGGTTAGCTTCTTTTAATTTTCTACCAACACCTGTTACAGTTCCTCCTGTACCTACTCCAGCTATAAAGGCATCTGGACTAATTTCTGCTAGAATTTCAGGTCCGGTTGTTTCGTAGTGCGCTTTAATATTAGCAGGATTTGAAAATTGGTCCGGCATGAAATAGCCGTTTTCTTCAGCTAATTCTTTAGCTTTATCAACGGATCCTTGTAAGGCGCCTTCTGTAGTTCTTATGACTTTAGCGCCATATGCCATAGCAAGTTTTGCTCTTTCTATACTCATAGATGCAGGCATAGTTAGGATTAAGTTGTAACCTTTTGCAGCTGCTAGAGCAGCAAGGGCTACACCAGTGTTACCGCTAGTAGGTTCTACAATTGTTCCGCCTTTTTTTAATTCTCCACTTTTTTCTGCTTCTTCTATCATGTAAAGAGCAATCCTATCCTTGATAGAACCAGCTATATTGTTTTTTTCTACCTTTACATAAATATCAGCTCTTCCCTCTTTTTTAAGAGAATTAAGCTTTAGTAATGGTGTGTTACCTATTAGTTCTGTTGGATGATTTTTAATAGTCATAAATATCCTTTCTTTTTATATATAATCATTAACAAATGATTTAAAGTGTTATTTCTTACATTTTTACTATACTTTAAAAAGCAATCTTTTAAAATTTTTATAAAAAAAGAGAGCACAAGGCTCTCTACATTAAGTATTTTAATTTAATTGAGGTGCTTTCCCAGTTTTTCTTAATTTATCTAACTGTTCCAAGGCGAATTTTAATGAGTCTTCAGGTGCTTTTGCTATTTTTTTCATTTTTGTTTTACCAAATAGGTTTGTATAAGAACCATCTGCCCAAAAGATATTTCTTTTAAACATTGCTGTAATTAGAGCATAAATTGGATTTAGAAGATTTACAAATGCAAAAGGGAAGAATTTTATAGGGCTTACACCTAGTGTTTTCATTTGGTATGCGCCGCAAGCAGTCCAAGGAAACATTACAGCCCATAGGGTGCCTGCATCTTCTAGAGTTCTTGATAACATATTACGAGAAAGTCCAAGTTCATCGTACTTATCTTCGTATAAAGGAGCTGGTACTCCAATTCCTAAAAATTGGTCGCACATGGTAGCATCACAGAAAATTGATGTAAGCATGGTTAAACCTACTAGACCACCAACTGTATCAATTCTTTCTTTTAAGTGAGAGAAAAGTTTTTTAATTATACCAGCTTTTTCTAATGCTCCTCCAAATGAAACTGCCAGGAGTATGAGATTAACTGTCCACATTTGATTATCCATTCCACCCTTCGCTAGCGCTTTATCTACAAAATCATTCCTTGTCTCAATACTTGGTCCGTAGTGGAGAATTGCAAATATTTCAGCTAGAGATCTTTGCTTTTGAAAAATGATTGAAAATACCAAGCCAACGCATACAGAAATAATTACTCCAGCAAGACCTTCAATTCTTAAAACACAAAGTAAAATAATTAATAATATTGGCAAAAGAACTAGTGGATTTAAATTAAAATTGCTTACGAGTGCACTTTTTATTCCTTCAGCTATATTTGGATCATAGTTTACAATATTAGCCCTTAGCCCTATCAGAGTGTAAAGGATTAACGATATAATAAAGGTAGGCCCAGTTGTAGAAACCATTGCTGTTACATGATCAAATAAACCTGTCTTAGCAACACCGGCTGCAAGGTTAGTTGTATCTGATAAAGGAGAGAATTTATCACCTATGTAAGCTCCTGAGATTACCATACCAGCAGTTATGGCAGGATTTATTCCAAGACCCTGTCCTATAGTCATAAAAGCTATACCTATTGTCGCTGTTGCAGTCCATGATGACCCGCATGATAGACTGACTATAGATGTTATTATGCATCCAATTGGTAGAAAAAGTTTTGGATTTAACAACTCTAAACCATAGTAGATTAGGGCAGGTATTTTTCCAGAAATCATAAAGGATGATATTAATAAACCAACAGTTAATAATATTAAAATGGCATCGAGAGTTGTTCTAATTCTATCTATCATTCCATCAAGCATTTCTCTAAAGCTTCTTCCACACATAAGCCCTACAAGAGAAGCTACCATAATTCCGCAAATAAGTGGAAGGTGAGCTGCATCATAAATATTTTCCTCACCATTTTTGGCGATTACAAAGACATAAATCATTAGACTTACCATGGTAAATATTGGAAGAACTGCTTCAAATAAATTTGGTAGTCTAATTTTAGTTTCATTTTTCATAATAACTCCTTAAATACATTATTGTAATAAATTATATCTATATATACTACACTTTATTGATAAAAAAATCAACTATCAATTTAATTTATTATTTAAATAACTCATTACTTAGATTAGTGAACATCAATAGTCATTAGCTTCTCCTACTATATAGGCTGAATTTAGAGGCCTAAGTTTATATTTTTTAATAAAAAAATCTCTCACAAGGCATTACTCTACACCTTATGAGAGATTTATTAGAGATATAATCTCCTAATATTAAATTATAGGTTCATTTGACCTGCTACTTCTGCTGCGAAGTCTTCTTCTTTCTTTTCAAGACCTTCGCCTACTTCAAATCTAGCAAATCTTCTAATTTTGATGTTTTCTCCAACACCATTAGCTGTATCTCTTAGTAATTGTTCTATTGTTTGATCAGGATTTTTAATGAATGCTTGATCTAATAGGCATACTTCAGAGAACCATTTTTTAAGTCTTCCTTCAACCTTTTTCTCAGCTATCATTTGTTTTTTATCTTCTGGCATATTTTCATTTGCCTCATTCATAGCTTGTTTGATTAGGATTTCTTTTTGTTCAGCTACATCTGCTTCATCAGCATCTGCTTCTGATATATATTTAGGATTGCTTGCAGCAATGTGCATAGCAAGGTCTTTAGCAAATTGCTTAACAGAATCTGTGTTTGCTGAGAAATCTGTTTCAGTATTGATTTCTACAATTACACCAATTTTATCATTGTGGATGTAAGAACCAATTACACCTTCTGCAGCAATTCTACCTGCTTTTTTATCTAGTGTAGCTTGACCTTTTTCTCTAAGGATTTTTTGAGCCTTATCGATATCACCGCCGGCTTCTTCAAGGGCCTTTTTACAGTCCATCATTCCAGCGCCAGATCTTTCTCTTAATTCTTTTACTAATTTTGCACTAATTGCCATCTTTTACCCCTTTATTATTCTGCTTCGTTTTCTTCGAATGCTTGTGTCTCGATTTCTTCAGCTGCTTCTTTTAGTTCTTCTTCAGAAACTTCTTCTTCTTCAGTTTCTATAGAATCATCAGCTTCTTCAGTATCTTCTTCAAATGCCTCTTCATCTGCTGATGGGTCAAATTCGTTACCTTGATTAGCTTCTATTACAGCATCTGCCATAACTGATGTTATAAGCTTTACAGCTCTTATTGCATCATCGTTTCCTGGTATTGCAATATCAACTAAATCTGGGTCACAGTTTGTATCGACAATTGCAACTACTGGGATTCCAAGAATTTTAGCTTCATGTACAGCTATAGATTCTTCACCTGGATCAACTACAAATAATACATCTGGTAGTTCAACCATATCTTTGATACCGCCAAGGTTTCTTTCTAGTTTATCCATTTCTTTTTGATATTGTAGAACTTCTTTTTTAGGTAGAAGATCAAATGTTCCATCTTCTTCCATCTTTTCATATCTTTGAAGTTTTTCTACACTTTTTCTTATTGTTTTGAAGTTTGTAAGCATTCCACCTAACCATCTGTGAGATACATAGTATTGACCAGATCTCTTTGCTTCAGTTTGGATAGAGTCTTGTGCTTGTTTTTTTGTACCTACAAATAGAACCTTACCTCCATCAGCTACTATATCTCTAATAGCTTTGTAAGCATCTTCTATTTGGTTAGCTGTCTTTTGAAGATCAACTATATAGATACCGTTTCTTTCTGTGAAGATGTATTTTGCCATTTTAGGGTTCCATCTTCTAGTTTGGTGTCCAAAGTGTACACCGGCTTCTAATAATTTTTTCATTGAAACTACTGCCATATTTACCTCCGTTTGTTCTTCCACTTACTTCAACTGCTTATATAACCTGATAGGCAACGATATAAGCATCCCTAAGTGTGATTGTTGTAGTACTGATATAGTATACCCCTAAAAACCTATATTTCAACATTAAAACATAGCTTCTACAAAAGATTTTGAATCAAATTTTTGTAAGTGGTCTATTCCTTCACCAACTCCTATATATTTGACTGGTACTTTAACTTCTACTTGTAGAGGAAATATTACTCCTCCTTTGGCTGTACCATCAAGTTTTGTTAGGATAAGACCAGTTATATCCGTAACATTTTTAAATTCTCTTAGCTGACTTACTGCGTTTTGGCCAGTTGCTGCATCTAGAACCAAAAGATTTTCCCTATGGGCATTGACCGCGTGGGTGTCAATAGTTCTATTTATTTTATCAAGCTCCTGCATAAGATTTTTCTTATTATGAAGCCTACCAGCTGTATCGCATATAAGAACATCCACATCATTGCTTCTTGCAGATTTAATAGCATCAAATATTACTGCAGATGGATCAGCCCCTTCTTTATCAGCAATCATCTCTACATTAGCTCTTTGAGCCCATTCACCCAATTGCTCAATTGCAGCTGCTCTAAATGTATCAGCAGCGGCAAGCATTACGTTTTTGCCTTCTTTTTTGAAATTATTAGCGAGTTTGCCTATTGTTGTTGTTTTACCTACTCCATTTACTCCTATGACTAGGATAACAGTTAAATCACCTTCCTTATAGGTGATTGAATTATCAAGATTGTTCTCATCTAGTTTGCTAATCATTATTTCTTTAAGAAGAGGATAGATTTGCTCACTTTCTTTTATTGATCTTTTCTTTATTTCATCCCTTAGTGTATCAACAATATCAACTGTTGATGTCATTCCAATGTCAGCAGATATTAAAATTTCTTCTAGTTCATCATATAAATCATCGTCGATTTTAACATTCCTTGTGAATAAATTCTTAAGATTTGATGTGAAATTATCTCTTGTTTTTGTAAGACCTTTTTTTAGCCTTTCAAAGATTGATTCACTTTTTTCTGTAGGTTCATTATCTCCTATAGAATCTGATACTTTCTCATCTTCGTTGGAATCTGAGATGGATTCTGATGTTTTCTCATCTTTTGTTAGATCAATGAATCTTCCTGATTTTTCTTTATTCTCAGTCTTTTTCTCTTGATTTTGAATTTCTTCTTCAGTATTGAATTTGTTGTATTCATTATAAGAATTATAGGTATTGAAATCATCATTATCTAGATTATTATCAATGGTTTCAGATTCTTCATTATCAGATTTATCCTCAATGGATTCTAACTCTGATTTTTCATCTATTATTTCTTCTTTTTTTTCAATTTCATCTTTTTTCTTTTTTCTTCTTAAAAAATCAAACATTTATACTCCTTAATTCATATTAGCCGGATTGATAGAAACTATAAAAGATGTATCTTTATATTCGTTTATAAAATCATTTCTTATCCACTTTATATGGTCTCTAACTTCATCAAGGTCCTTATCTGAGGCCTTTATAAGAATATTATACCTGAATTTATTATTTATTCTTGATATCTTACATGGGTTAGGTCCGATTATTTCAACATCTAAAAGTTCTTTGTTTACAACCCTTAGTGTATCAGTCATTTGTTTTGAAATTTCTACTGCTCTTACCCTATCGCTATTTACTACCCTAATAGATATCAAATTTTTATAGGGTGGGTAGGCAAAGGCATTTCTTATATTTAGCTCGCTTTTTAAAAAGCTTGAATAGTCATTATTTTTAACAGCTTGTATAACGAAATTATCTGGTTTATAGGTTTGAATTATCGCTCGTCCTAATTTAGATGACCTTCCTGCCCTTCCAGATACCTGGGTTAGGAGCTGGAAGGCTGTTTCCTGGGCAGAAAAATCTCCTACATTTAAGGAAAGATCAGCTGCTATTATTCCTACTAAGGTTACATTTTCAAAGTCAAGACCTTTAGCTATCATTTGCGTTCCAAGAAGTATATCAATATTACCATTTTTCATATTTTTATACATTTGATCGTATTTGGCTCTGTTGGTTGCAACCATAGAGTCCATTCTGAGGATATTTGCCCCCTTAAATAAGGACCTTACTTCCTCTTCTAGTTTTTCGGTACCAGCTCCAAATTCTTTGATTTTTTTTGAGTGGCAATTTGGGCAAATAGTAACTTGGTTTTTTGTTCGACCGCAATAATGGCAGACAAGTTTATTAACATTTTTATGATATGTCATTGCGACATCGCAGGCTTCACACTTTACGACATAACCGCAAGATCTACAAAAAGTAAAGGAATCATGTCCTATTTTATTTAGAAATAAAATTGTTTGTTCATGGTTTTCTAGATTTTTTCTTATTTCTTCTTGTAATCTCAATGAAAGCATAGAATAATTAGAATTTTTAAGCTCTTCCCTCATATCAATAATTGATAATTCAGGCATGACTTTATTTACCCTTTGTTTGAGAGTTAAGATTTCATATTTTCCATCCATAGCATCTTTCATCGTATTTATCGATGGTGTAGCTGATGCTAGTATTAGTTTGGCTTTTTGGTAGTTTGCTCTAAAGTTTGCTATATCACTTGTATGATACTTTGGATCTTGGGCTGATATATATGATTTGTCATGTTCTTCATCTATTATTATGGCGCCCAAATTTTTAAATGGAGCAAAGATTGCTGATCTGGCTCCTATGGCTATTTTTACTTCACCATTTTTTATCATTCGCCATTGGTTAAATCTTTCTTTTGGAGTTAGCCTTGAGTGCATAATTGCTATTTTTTGTTTAAATCTACCCACAAATCTCTCTATGGTTTGAGGTGTTAGGGAAATTTCCGGGACCAAAATGATGGCTTCTTTACCTTCATTAATAGTTTCTTCTACAACTTGTAAAAATATTTCTGTTTTACCAGATCCTGTTACACCGAATAACAAATATTTACCACTATCTTTTGACTCTATTTTGTTAAAAGCCTTTGCTTGCTCTTCATTTAAAACATGGCTTTTGTAGTCTTTGTGGTCGACTATTAGGGATTTTTCACTTTCTTTTTCAAATTTTTCAATAATATTTTTATCTTCTAGAGATTTTATTGATGAAGTACTTGCAGAGGTGGCTTGTAAAAGGATTTTTTGTTCACTTGTACCATTTTCCTTAAGATATGATACAATTTCTATTTGTTTTTTAGCATTTTTAGGCAGTGAAGCTTTATTATCTATAAGCTTAATAAAGGTATCGTAGGATACTTTATGTTTATCTTTAGCATCATATATAAGCTTTACCATATCTTTTTCTAAATAGGAGTAAAGTTTATCTAATTTATCTGGAAACTTTTTGACAAATTCTTCTTTAGATTTTTTACGGGATAAGAATTGTAGTATTTCGTCATCGCTTTTTATTTTACTCTGATAATAAGTATTGATTTTATCAATGCTAGTTGGTGGCAAAACTTGCTTTAAAGATAGCTGAATTGGAGAAAGATATGTCTTTGACATATAGAATGCTAGGTCGATTAATTCATTATCAATTAGCTTATTTTCATCAATTATAGATATAATATCTTTTGTTTTAAAATCTTCATCAAGTTCATCAATTATTTCATAAACAAAAGCAACGCTAGTCTTATTGCCCTTACCGAATGGCACTAAAACTCTCATTGCTCTTTTTAATTTATTATTTAATTTTTCTGGTATATGATAGGTAAAAGACCTATTTAAAAATCGGCTCTTACTATCAATAATTACTTTTGCGTACAATATATCACCTTAACAAATCCAATATTTTATTTGCTAGCTCACTTTTTGGCATTATATCTAAATTTTTGACTTCATCCTTAGATATAATAGATGCAACATTAGTATCTACATCAAATCCTGCCCCCCATTTTGTTAAGTCATTAGCTATTATATAATCAAGATTTTTCTCATTTAATTTTTTATTAGCATTTTCAATTAAATTATCTGTTTCTGCTGCAAAACCTATAATTGCTTGTTTATTCTTAATTGACCCAAAATATTTTATGATGTCTTGATTTTCAACCAATTCAAGATTGAGGCTATTACCAGTTTTCTTTAATTTTTTATTGATTACATACTTAGACCTATAATCTACTGGAGCAGCTGACATTATTAAAGCATCAGAATCTTTAAATTCTCTTTCGATAGCCTTCTTCATTTCTAAATTTGTTTTTACTTCTATTCTCTTTATGTCATTAACTTTAAATGGATTTACGGGTCCTGATATAAGTACTACATAGGCTCCACGTTTTCTAGCTTCATTTGCTATATTATAGCCCATTTTACCACTAGAATTATTCGATATGTACCTTACAAAATCTATTGGTTCGATGGTAGGTCCTGCCGTAACTATTATTTTTTTACCTGCTAGATCCTTGTTTGTAAAATAGGAATCTAAGTAGTCAACGATTTCGGATGGCTCTTCCATTCTACCATCTCCTACAGTATTACAGGCTAGTAGACCTGGTTCAGGTTTAATTATCTTTACTCCATCATCTTCTAAGGTCTTTAGATTTCGCTGTGTAGCCTTTGCCTTAAGCATATTGGTGTTCATTGCTGGTGCAATAATTACATCCTTATCACAAGCTAAATAAGATGAGGTGAGAAAATTATCAGCAACACCATTTACCATTTTTGCTATAGTATTTGCACTTGCAGGAGCTATGAGCATTAAATCAGCCCATTTTACTAATTCGATGTGGTGGACAATTTCGTGGTGGCCTTCAAATAAATCGGTATATACCAAGCATCTTCCCATTGTTTCGAAAGACAAGGGACTTATAAACTCAGTAGCAGATTTTGTCATTATTATTTTAAGATTTACATCTCTTTTTTTTAGCTTTGAGCAGAGGTCTAAAACTTTATACGCTGCTATTCCTCCGCTTACTCCTAAAAGTATATTTTTGCCCTTAAGCATCTTATCTATTTTTCTTAGTAACTTTGCCTTCAATTATTTCATGAAGTGCTTGGGTAACTGGTTTTGCTTCGACTTCTTTTGTAAGTGGAGCAGAACCGTTTACTATTCTTCTTGCTCTTTTTGCGCACATCATACAAATTTCATATCTACTTGGGCTTACTTCTGATAATGTTTTAAATGATGGGTTTTTCATTAATTCTCCTCAAATTCAATATTTTCTTCTCTAAAAACTTTGTGTTTTTCAGCATTGATTATTTCATTTACTGAAGTAATTGCTGAGTTTAAGTGATCGTTTACTACTAAGTAGTCGTAATCTTTGATATGTTCAAGTTCTTTTCTTGCATTAGTCATTCTGATATTTATATCTTCGTCTGTCTCTGTACCTCTACCTACAATTCTTCTTTTAAGTTCTTGCAAGCTAGGCGGTGCCAAAAAAATAAAGACTCCATTATCAGTATTCTTCTTGACATTAAGAGCTCCCTGGACATCTATTTCTAATATTACTATTTTTCCTTCGTTAATTTTATTTTCCACAAATTCTCTGGGAGTACCATAGTAATTGTTATGGACATGAGCGTATTCAAGGAAAGCACCTTTTGAAATCATATCTTCGAATTCTTCATGCGTCTTATAAAAGTAGCTGACTCCTTCAATTTCACCATCTCTTTTTTTTCTTGTGGTTGCTGATACTGAATAAACTAAATTACTTTGTGTATTCATCAAGTCATGAAGGACAGTTCCCTTTCCTACTCCTGACGGACCTGATATTACCAATAAAAATCCCTTTTTCATCGCTCCCCCTTGTTTAAATTATTTTACTTTTATATAGATTTACTTCAAGTATGATGTTATCTTAGTGTATAATATAAATGAGGTGAAAATATGAGTTTTGATGGAATAGTTACAAGAAAAATTGTAAACGAATTAAAAAAAGAGATTCTAGGAGGAAAGATTCAAAAAATTTCTCAGCCTTCTAGATATGATTTAGTTTTAGATATATATTCAATGGGTAAATCTTATAAATTATTGATAAGTGCTAATAATAATGAGGCAAGAATTAATTTTACAAATAAAAAATATGAGAATCCCGAAGTTCCTGATAATTTTTGCATGGTTTTAAGAAAACACCTAAAACAAGGCAAGATTCTAGATATTAAACAAATAGGTCTTGATAGAATTGTAGAAATATCTGTAGGATCTATTGATGAAATGGGATTTGACACTAGCAAGAAGATTATTATTGAAATTATGGGTAGACACTCAAATATTATTTTGACTAACGAATCCTATAAGATAATTGATGCAATAAAAAGAGTAAACCAGGAAATGTCTTCTATTAGAGAGATATTCCCGTCTTTAGAATATCAAAGAATACCAAGTGACAAGATTGATATAACCGATGATAACTTTAATCTAGATATCCTTAGCCTAGATAAAAATATTCCTGATAGCCAAGTACCTTTTAAATTATTTTATCAAAACTACGAGGGTTTTTCTCCTATAGTTGGAAAAGAATTAATTTATAGGGCGGGTATTGACCCTAGAATAAATTGGGGTCTTGTAAGTGAAGATGAGAAAAGTAGGCTAAACACATTGTTTTTAGAGCTTAGAGATGATATTATTAAGGGAAATTTGTTAGCTTTTGATTATAGGGATGATAAAAAAATTAAAGAATTTCATTGTCTGAAATTAACACAATTAAATTTTAAAGAAAATGAATATGAATTTATGAGCCAAGCTATAGATGATTTTTATTCTTTAAATAAAGCGAATGATAGGTTAGATCAGATGAAGTCTGAATTGTTAAAGAAAGTTTCTAGTCATAAAAAATCAGTCAATAAAAAAATTAATATTCTGAATAATAATATCTCAAAGTTACAAAGTGCTGATGAAGCTAGGAAAAAAGCTGACTTACTAGCAGCTAACCAATATAGGATTGAAGAAAAATCTAAAGAAGTAGTCTTGCAGGATTTTTATAACGATAATAAAGCTATTAAAATTAGTTTAGATCCTATGAGATCTCCATGGGATAATATTAATGATTATTATAATAGAGCTAAGAAAATAAAATCGTCTGTAAGCTATGCAAAAAAAGATTTACCAAAACAAGAAGAATTATTAAATTATCTAGAACAACTTTATGATTTCATTAATAGAACTAGCTCAATATCTGACTTAAATGAAATCAGAGAAGAAATGATTGATAATAAACTTATTAAAAGAAAGACTAAAAAGAAGAACAAAGTTAAGTTGTCAAAACCTATGCATTTTAAGACTATAATTGGATCTGATATATATGTTGGTAAAAACTCTAAACAAAATGATTATATAACTCTTAAACTTGCTAGAAAAGATGACTTATGGTTCCACGTAAAAGACCTTCCAGGTTCTCATGTGATTTTAAAAGCTGATAAGATCAAACAAGAGGATATAATAGTTGCTTCCTATCTAGCTGCACTAAACTCCTCGGTTGCTAGTGAAAATAAGGTGGATGTAGACTATACTGAGAAGAAAAATGTTAATAAAGCTAAAGGTGCTAAAGAAGGAATGGTTTATTATGAAAACTTTAAAACTATAACAGTAGACATGAGTTTTGACATAAGTCAAAAAGTTGAAAAATTGGCATAAAAAAAGCGGTTCTTTATTTCAAGGACCGCTTTTTTAATATTAGATTTAATTAATTAACTGCTTCTTTAAGAGTTTTACCAGCTTTGAAAACTGGAGCTTTTGAAGCTGGGATTTGAATTACTTCATCAGGTTTTCTTGGGTTTCTACCTTCTCTAGCTTTTCTGTCTCTTACTTCGAATGTACCAAAACCAACTAATTGAACTTTGTCTCCTGCTACTAAAGCTTCTTGAACTGATTCTAAGAATGCGTTAAGTGCTTTTTCAGCTTCGACTTTTTTAAGCCCACTTTTTTCTGATATACTATTTAATAATTCTGATTTATTCATATTTCCTCCTATAAATCAACATGATATCTGTTTAACTCTAAGAATGATTATACATAACAAATTAAATAATTTCAAGCATTCATCAAATAAAAAGCTTTATTTTACTAGATTTAATTAATTTGTTTAGATATTTTCTGTATGCATCTTTTAAATAAATTTCTTTTGCTTGAATCAAGAGTTCATTTTCGTTCTCATTATATGAGTTAATCATTAAAATATTGTATTTTCCGTCATATTCAAATATTTCACTTACTTTATCTTTTTCTTTTACTTTGGATGCTAAAAGAATGGGATCATCTTCATATACAAAATCTGAGTTAAAAACATCGTAGGATTTTATAGAGTTTGTAAGAAGCTTTCTAAAATCTAACTGTGATTTTATTATAGATTTTATCCTTTCAGCTTCGATTTTATCATCAAATTTAAGCATATTATACTTATACATTTTGTGAAGTTGTTCATTCTCTTTGTAATGTTTAAGAATCTCAGAATCTTTAATACCGCTATTTGAAAGAAAGAAATCATAATGCATCCTTCTAATTGAATCATTAAAGATAATGTCAGAAAACTCACTATCACTCACATTTAAAGCTTTAATATTAGCTTTTAGTGAATCCTTATCTCCAAGTTTTTTCTCCATTTCACTTCTTATTTTATTTGCGGTATTATCATCTATTTCAATTTTATGTTTTTCAAGATCATTTAGCATTACCTGATCTTTGATCATTGATTCCAGAAGCTTTTCTTGAAGTGATTCCTTTTTTGTTTTACCAGCTTTATCTTTACTTTCAAGATAATTTGGACCGTATTTGTTGCTATAGTAATTTAAATAAAACTCAAGTTCACTATTATAAGTATCTTTATCAATAGCCTTATTATCAACAAGGGCAACTGCACTTGAAGTATCAGGGCCCTTGTTGCAAGAAGCTAATAAAAATGATATACAAGTTAGGTATAAAAAACTAGTTATTATCTTTCTTATCAGCTTCATCTTCTTTTGTTTCAGCTTCTTTTTCGTCTGAATTTGAGTCTTCTTTATTACTTTCTTCTGTAGCTTCTTCAGTATCTTTCTTATCTTCTTTGTTAGCTTTATCTAGCTTTTCTTCTGTAGATTTATCTTTAGCTAGGCTTGTCTCTGTTACAACATTTGCCTTTTCATTTAACTCTTTGATGTAATCGGAATACTTTTTATCTTCAAGGGTTTTCTTAATAGCTTCTTTGTTATCTTCTAGAGAATCTGCAATTTTGTTTAGTTTTATTATGTGATATCCAAATTGAGTCTTTACAGGATCAGAGATTTCACCTTCTTTTAGTGCAAAAACAGCATCTTCAAATTCTTTTACCATTTGACCTTTAGAAAAAGTTCCAAGTTCTCCGCCATTTGCTGCATTAGCAGTATCTGTTGAGTATTCTTTAGCAAGAGCTGCGAAATCTTCACCATTGTTTAGTTTTTCTTTGATTTCTTTGGCTGTGTTTTCATCTGCTACTAGGATATGAGCGGCATCTCTTTTTGCAAATTGATCCTTATTATCTTCATAATATTTCTTAATTTCATCATCTGTAACAGGGTGTTCTTTATTAAACCATTCTCTATGTTTTTGGTACATTAAATCTTTTTTTACAGTTTCTTTGAATTTTTCAACGTCCATATTATAGTCATCGAGCATTTTATCAAATTGTTCTTGACCACCAAATTGTTTTACAGAGTTCATAAATGAGTCATTTACATCCTTATCAGCAACTTCAATTTTATTTTTCTTCATATCGTCCGCTATAAGTTTATCTTGAACCATCATCTGAACTATTGAATTTTTAAGGTTTTGTCTGCTTGCTAGCATTGCTCCATAAAATTGCATTTCTTTTTTATAGTCGTCTTTGCTAATTTTTTCGCCATTTACGATAGCTATGTTATCTTTACCTAATTCTTTAGCTGCTTCTTGGCTACTTACTTTTTGATCTGCATTCTTTTCATTACTTGCTTGATTTCCGCAAGCTCCTAGCACCATTGTTGATGCTAACATAATTGTTAATAATTTCTTTTTCATTTAATTTCTCCTTATTTTGTTAATTGTATCTAAAAGTTCATATGTGTCAAGTAATTTACTTCTGCTTGATGGAATTTTGAAGGCTGGCTTATTTGATAAATCAAGACTCATTTTACCCTTATATCCTTCGTTAATTAACTTCAATTCATCAAAACTATAGTAATCTCTTGATTGGAAATACAAATTGATTTCGTTATTAACTTCCCTAATCTCTGTTATACCATTGTATGATGCTAAAGATTTAATCAAAGATACATACATTATATTATCCACTATTAATGGAATATCTCCATATACATCTATTAATTCTTCAACTAAAAGTTCATAATCTTCCTTATCAGAAATATTTGCTATTCTGTTATAAATTTCAATTTTTTGGCTGGGATCGCTTATATAGGAATTAGGTAGGTAAGCGTCGATTTTTATGTCTATATAAGTTTGGTTTATTTCTTTGATTTTTACTTCTTTACCACTTGCTTTTTCTACAGCTTCTTGTAAAAATTTAACATATAGGTCATAACCAACCGCTTCAACATGACCTGATTGGCTTTCCCCTAGTAGGTTTCCAGCACCTCTTAGTTCTAGGTCTTTCATTGCAATTTTATAACCAGAACCAAAATCAGAAAAGTCTTTAATTGATTTGAGACGCTTTTCACCAATTTCTGTTAAGACTTTCCCCTGCCTATAAGTAAAATAAGCGTAGGATGACCTATATCCCCTACCTATTCTCCCCTTTAGCTGATAAAGCTGAGATAGACCCATTAGGTCAGAATCATATATTATTATGGTATTTACATTTTTTATATCCATACCAGTCTCAATTATTGTAGTTGAGAGCAATATATCAGTTTTACCCTCTAAGAAATCAAGCATAATATTTTCAATTTGTCTTGGACTCATTTGTCCATGGATGATGTCAATACTTGCTTCAGGAACTAAGTCCTTGAGCATTAAGTAAATTTTTTCTATATCATTTACTCTATTGTATACGAAAAATACTTGGCCATCTCTATTGATTTCTCTCAAAATTGAGTCTCTTATGATACTAGGGTCAAATTCTAAAACATAAGTATTGACTGGTAGTCTTTCCTCTGGAGGTTCATCAAGGGTCGATAAATCTCTAATTCCAGATAAAGACATTTGTAGGGTTCTTGGGATTGGGGTTGCTGATAAGGTTAAGACATCTATAGATGATTTAAACTTCTTAAATTGTTCCTTGTGCTTGACACCAAACCTCTGCTCCTCATCTATTATCAAAAGACCTAATTTTTTAAATTTAATGTCTTTTGACAAAAGCCTATGGGTACCGACAACTATATCAATTTTTCCAGTTTTTATACCCTTTAATATTTCCTCATCTTTAGTTTTTGTATTAAATCTTGATAGGACTGCAGATGTGACTGGAAAGTCTTTAAACCTCTCGATCATTGTATGGTAGTGTTGGTTGGCAAGTATTGTAGTTGGGACTAAGAATGCTACTTGATAGCCATCCATAATAGCCTTAAATGCAGCTCTTAAAGCAACTTCAGTTTTTCCATAGCCTACATCACCGCATAATAGTCTATCCATCGGTAAGTCGCTTTCCATATCGGCCTTTATTTCATCTATACTTCTTAATTGAGAATAGGTTTCATCATAGGCAAATGAATTTTCAAATTCCTCTTGCCAGGTTGTATCCTTAGAAAAAGCATGTCCTTTTTGCTTAGCTCTTTCAGCGTATAATTTAACTAAGTCATCAGCTATCTCGTCAACAGCTTTTTTAGCTTTTAGCTTTGATTTCTGCCACTGGGTAGATCCAAGAGCGGATAATTTAGGTTTTTCTCCCCTATTTCCTATATATTTGCTAACAAGGTTCATCTGATCGACTGGGATATATAGCTTATCATTACCCCTATACTCTATTAGAATGAAGTCTTTTTCAACTTCATTTCTTTCGATTTTTGTAAGACCCTTATAAATCCCTATACCGTTATTTTCATGGACAACATAATCCCCTATTTCAAGATCTGAGTAATTTATAATACTTTTAGAAGTGGTCTTTTTATTTGCTTTCTTCTTAGATAGGTTTGATTTGCCGAATATTTCCTTGCTAGTAAATACGTTTAGATTTATATCTTTAACGTAATATCCTTCACTAGCCTTTTTTTCTGATACTATAATCGGAATAGTATCAAAGTTAGGGTTGTTATTTTCATCACCAACTAGAGCGAATGAGTTTTCAATAAATGCTTTTAAAATATTATCTTTTTTAGTTTCAGATCCAGAAAATATGAAGACTTTGTTATCCATATTGACAAGCTCAATACAAGTATCTATAAAAGATTTAATATTTTTATTGAAACTTTCTGCTTCGATTGACTTCAATTCTATAATTTTTCGTGGTGAAAAAAGTTTTGATCTTTTTAAAATTGATGTGAAGTTAACTATTTCAAAATCTTCAATTTGCTTGTAAATGTCATTCGTACTAATTGAATACTTTTCAAAAGTTCTAAAAACTTCACCATTTTCCATTTGATAGGCAAGATCGTAATCAAATTTTTCATCTAACTTTAATGTAGATTCATATACTCTTGATACATCATCAAAGATAAAAACTGTATCCTTATCTAAATAATCAAGCATAGAAGAATAACTATTATCTCTATAGGCAGTGATTAAATCTTTATTTGCGATATACATGCTTTGATCTAGATATGAGATAATTTGTTTATATTTATCTACAAGCTTTTGATCTCTACTATCTTTTATTTTTTTATTTTTGATATCGGAATTGATAAGATTTATTACTGATTGATAGTCATCTTTATCATAAAGAAGCTCACTAGCTGGGTAAATTTTTACTGATTCTAGCTTATTTATTGTCCTTTGGCTGTCATTATCAAAAACTCTTATAGAATCAATCTCATCGTCGAATAGCTCAATTCTAACTGGTTTTTCGTAATTTATTGGCCATAAATCTATAATCGATCCTCTTTTTGCAAAATCTCCCTTATCCTCTACAAAATCACTAGGATTATAGTTGAGCTTTATAAGTTTATTTATTAAATCATTTACACCAATTATAGATTCCTCGTTAATTATAACAAATGACTCATTAAATTTGTCTAAAGGTGTTAGTTTATTTTTTAAAGCTTCAATTGTTGTTGCAGTGATAAATTTTTCTTTATTAGCTAAGCTAATTAAGACATCAAGTCTTTTGTCTAGCTTTGAATCATCAATACTTTTTATATTATAAAAGTTAGTCTCAAGTCCTGGGTAGTTTTTAGCTATATTTTTTATTTCATTGATACTTGAGACAAATTTTTCGCTTGTTTTGTTATTTTCACATATGATTACTATATTTTTATCTAATAATTCAAACAAAGCTAGGGCCAGGTGAGTTTTTATACCTTCACTTAGGCCCTGAATATATATTGGACTATTAAATCCTATATTGTCTTTTATGTTTTTTACTTGATCGAGATTAATTAATTTTTCAATTAATTTATTCATTATCTTCTTCCAATAGTTTAATAGAATTGAATTTATTCATGGACTTGTTAATGCTGTCAGCTAAGATAGTTTCGATTGCATCAGATGCAAGTCTTATCTCATCTTCTATTACACTTACTTCTTTTTGGCTAAATCCTGATAGGACAAAATTAGCCAGATTCATATACTCAGGTTTTTTACCAACTGCTATCTTAATTCTTGGAAAATTATCATCTTGAATTTGGTAAATTATAGATTTCATTCCATTATGGGTACCTGCAGAACCTTTTTTTCTAATTCTAATCGTGCCAAATTCTATATCAATATCATCATATATTACAATTAGCTTGTCACTATCAAATTTATAAAAGTTTTTAATTTCTCTTACGGCTTCCCCAGAGTTGTTCATGAAAGTTTGGGGCTTAACGAGCATAACTTTTTGGCCAGAGATTTCTCCCTGACCATATAAAGATTTAAATTTAGACCTTCTTACGTCTATATTGTATTTCGATGCAATATAATCTATTGTTAAAAATCCTGCATTATGCCTGGTATTTTCATATTGTAAACCTGGATTGCCTAGTCCTACTATAAAATACATTATTCAAGAACCGAAAATAGTCCGCTTATAGATTCGTAGGTGTTTATCCTATGAATGGCTTCTGCAAGCAAAGGCGCTATTGATAATTGAACTATTTTATCTATTTTCTTCTCTTCAGGTAATTCTATTGTATCTGTTATTATTACCTCTTTGACTGATGGTTTTTGAAGCTTCTTGATTGCATCTCCTGAAAATACCCCGTGAGTTGCAACTAAGTATACATCTTTTGCACCATGCTCAACTAAGAAGTCTGCAGCGTTTGTAATTGTTCCTGCTGTATCAATCATATCGTCAACAATTATAGCGTGTTTTCCTTCAAAGTCACCGATTACAGACATTACTTCAGAAACATTTGGCATTGGTCTTCTTTTTTCTATGATTGCTATAGGAAGTTTGAGATAATCAGCAAATTCTCTAGCACGTCTAACTCCTCCTAAGTCAGGGCTTACCACAACAAATTCTTCTGGTTTATCATATGCAAAAGATTTAAAGTGAGTAGATAATAGCCTGATTGCTGAAAAATGGTCAACAGGTATATCAAAGTATCCTTGGATTTGTCCAGCGTGAAGGTCCATAGTTATTACCCTGTTAGCACCTGCTACTGTTAATAAATTTGCGACTAGTTTGGCTGTAATTGGTTCTCTTCCTCTGGTTTTTCTATCTTGTCTTGCATAGCCATAGTATGGTATAACAGCGTTGATATAACCAGCAGAGGCCCTTCTACAAGCATCTATCATAATTAACAATTCCATGATATTATCGTTTGTTGGCGCTGATGTAGGCTGCATTATAAACACATCTTTGCCCCTTATAGATTCATTAATTTTGATGCTTATTTCTCCATCTTTGAATTTGTTAATATCTGCTTCAGTTAGATTTATTCCAAGATTTTTTGCAACACTTTGTGCTAGTTTAATATTAGAATTTCCAGATAATAGCTTTAGTTCTCCCCTTTGAACGTAGGTGTTTCTTGTTAGTGTCATTTCTACTCCTTATGATTTTTATCCCTTTGTTTCTTTTTTTCGACGTAGCCTTTTACATGCTTTTGTTCAGCTCTTTCAATTATTAGTTCTCCAGAATCAACATCTTCAGTTATTGTAGAACCAGCCGCTACAAAGCCTTCTTTTTTGACATGGACAGGTGCTACAATGTTTGCATTAGATCCTATAAAAGCATCATCTTCTATTATTGACCTATGTTTATATTTACCGTCATAATTAACAAATACAACCCCGCAGCCAATATTTATATTTGATCCTAAATCACTGTCACCTATGTAAGCTAAGTGTCCAGCTTTTGTGCCCTTACCAAGGCTTGAATTTTTAACTTCTACGAAATTACCAATGTGTACAGCTTCCCCTATATGAGCATTTGGTCTTAATCTTGCAAATGGTCCGATGTTGCTATCTTTTTCCATATAAGCATCATCTAATATGGCATTATCAATTCTAACATTGTCTTCAATTATAGAATTAGTAATTCTTGAAGTTCCGTCTATATAGCAATTTTCACCGATTTTACTTTTGCCATATATTTTTACAAAACCAGATATTATAGTGTCCTTACCAATTTCAACTCCTGGCTCAATAAAAGTTGTTTCTGGAGATTCAATTATTACTCCATCAAGCATGTAGGCCTTGTTAATTCTTCTTTGAAGGATTTTGTTTGCCTGATTTAGCTCAAATTTGTTATTTATGCCATAAAATTGATCGGTATCAGAATTTACATATGCACTTACTTTTTTACCAGCTGATTTTAAAATCCCTATACAATCTGTTAAGTATAGCTCGTTTTGATCGTTGTTTGAATCTATTTTTGCAAGAGATTCTTTTAAATCTTTTGCTTTAAAGATGTATATACCAACATTTATTTCTTTGATATCTCTTTGCTTATCTTCAAGGTCCCTATCTTCTATAATTGCAGTAAACTCATTATTATCATTTCTAATTATACGACCATAACCTTTTGGATTATCTATGGTTGTAGATAGGATAGTACAAGCACTTTTATTTTGCTTGTGATAGGAAACAAATTCTTCTAAAGAATTTTTTTTGATTAATGGGATATCACCATTAAGTATTAATACTTGGTCATTATCCTCTATTAGGTTCATAGCTAGGCTTACAGCGTAGCCTGTGCCATAAGGTATACCAGGACCGATTTTTTGTTCAACAATTTTAAAATCTGGAAAGAGACTTTCTAGTTTGGGCTTATTTTTACCTGCTATCAATATTGTTTCTGAGTCTTCAAAATTACTAGCATCTGTTACATATTTTATTATTTCTTTATTGAGCAGTTTGTGAAGTACCTTAGAAGTATTTGACTTCATCCTGGTACCTTCTCCTGCTGCCATTATTATTGTTTTAATCATTATTAATCTTCTGCTACTTCTAGGGCTAGTTCCATCATATTTGTATAAGATTTTTGTCTATTTTCTGCACTGTCTGCTACATTTTCTATTAAGGAGTCAGATATTGTAAATATTCCAAGACCTTTTTTTCCATGTTTTCTAGCGGCCATAAACAAACCATATGATTCCATTTCTACACAAAGAATACCGTATTTTCTAAGGTTTTCAAAAACTTTTGGTTCCATTTCAGAATAGAATTGGTCTGAAGAATGCACTTGACCACAATGGGTTGTGTATCCAAGATCGATTGATTTATTATAAGCTTTCATTAGAAGCTCAAAATCAGGGGTTGATGAAAAATGTATGTTGCCAAATAAGTTATCATTTATGGATGATTCTGAACAAGCAGAGGTAGCAATTACAATGTCATGTAGTTTTACATCTTCTTGCATAGAACCAGCAGTTCCTACCCTAATGATGCAATCTACATCATAGAAATTGAATAATTCGTTGTAATAAATCATTGATGATGGTA
The DNA here is from genome assembly GCF_026131715.1 of Anaerococcus sp. NML200537. Classification (NCBI taxonomy): domain Bacteria; kingdom Bacillati; phylum Bacillota; class Tissierellia; order Tissierellales; family Peptoniphilaceae; genus Anaerococcus; species Anaerococcus sp. NML200537. The sequence continues at coordinate 51,111 of NZ_JAMXSL010000009.1, forward strand.
TACCCATACCTGAGCCCATCACAGAAACTCTTTTTCCCTTATAATAGCCAGTATATCCTAGCATTCCACGAGTTTCATTAAATTGTTCAACATTTTCTAAGAAGTTATCAGCTATAAACTTGGCTCTTAGAGGATCTCCAGGCATAAGCACTGTTTTTGCAATTTGGTCTTTGCTTGTTGCTGAAATATGAGGTGTTGGTATTGTCATTAATCTCTCCTTTATTAATAAAAATAGAGACTTCAAAAGTCTCAGTTATTCTCTTCTATTTTACTTATTTTATCTATACGTCTTTGGTGGCGCTCGCCCTCAAAATCTGTAGTAGCAAATTCTTCTACTATCATCTTACATAATTCAGAACCTATTACTCTAGCACCTAAGCATAATACGTTTGCATTATTGTGTGCTCTAGACATTTTAGCTGAAAATGGTTCAGAAACACATGCAGCTCTTATTCCTTTGATTTTATTGGCAGAAATACTCATTCCTAGACCTGTTCCACATATAAGTACGCCAAAATCAGCCTCGCCGGCTTTGATTTTTCCGCAAGCTTTTACAGCAAAGTCACTGTAATCACAAGAATTTTTATCGAAAGTTCCAACATGAATGACTTCATGGCCTAGATCTTCAAGCTTTTCTTTAACCACTGGCTCTAAATCAATTCCCCCATGGTCATTGGCTAAAACAAATTTCATGAACCCTCCTTTTTTACTTTATATTCTATAATAAATATACGTCATCCTTTGATATATTCAAAGTATTACTTGACAAGATATCAAGATTAAATATGGTATAATATGATAAAATTACTTATGATTAGACTACTATAAGGAGAATATATGTTTGAATTTAATTTAAATGAACATGATTATAATCGTGTTCATTTTATCGGTATAGGTGGAATATCAATGAGTGGACTAGCTCACTTACTACTTGAAAAAGGATATGAAGTCACTGGTTCTGATAGAAGCCTTTCTGATTCTGTAAAGGGTCTCATTAAACTTGGAATAGAGGTTTATATAGGACAAAAAAAAGAAAATATCCAAAACCCTGATTTAGTTGTATACACTGATGCTATCGCAGATGATAACGAGGAATTAATAGCGGCAAAAAAGCTTGATGTTCCGGTAGTTACTAGAGGAGTTTTCCTTGGAGCTCTAATGAGAAATTACAAAAACTCTATAGCTGTATCTGGTTCGCATGGCAAGTCAACAACAACTTCTATGATTTCTAAGATCTTGCTTCATTCTGATGAAGATGCCACAATTTTATTAGGTGGAAATTTGGATGAAATGAAGGGTAATGTTAAAGTTGGTAGTGAAGATTATCTAGTAACAGAAGCTTGTGAATATAAGGGTAATATTAGATACTACTTTCCTCAAACTGTTATAATTTTAAATATAGATGAAGATCATTTAGATTATTATAAAGATTTGGATGATATAGTAAATACATTTAAGGAATATCTTAGAAATCAAGACAAAAACTCTAAAACAATACTCAACTTAAATGAAGAGAATAATAAGCTTATCCTAGATGCTGTTCAAGGTCAGCTTATAACTTATGGTCAAGAAAATCCAAACGCAGATTATAATGCAACAAATATAGTATTTGATGATATAGGAAGACCAAGCTTTGATCTTAAGCTAAGAAATGGTTCTGTTGAACATTTCTCCTTAGGTGTAATAGGTAGACATAACATAAACAATGCAATGGCAGCTATAATTTCAACATATGAAAATGGAATTGATATAGAGACTATTAAAGAAAATATTAAAAAATACAAGGGCCTTGATAGAAGGATGCAGATAATTGGACATGTAAATAATGTTACCATCATGACTGATTACGGTCACCACCCTTCTGAAATTCTAGTAACCCTAAATGCTATAGCAGAGCATACAAAAGGAAGGTTGATTTGTGTGTGGCAGCCTCACACTTATTCAAGAACAAAAACTTTATTTAATGATTTTTTAAATAGTTTTGATGCAGCAGATGAAGTTATTGTCACAGATATTTACGCTGCAAGGGAAAAATTTGATCCTAGTATACATTCAAAGGATGTCGTAGATGCCATGGTAAAAAAAGGCTTAAATGCTAAATATCTATCTACATTTGAAGAAGCAAGAGATTATATTTATGAGATTATAAGAGATGATGATCTAGTTATAACAACAGGATGCGGTAATCCAGACGAACTTGCTAAGATGATAGTGAATGACTTTAAAAATAAATAAGAGATAAAAAAAGGACTTATGTTTATATAGCTATAAATTCTTTATAGCGTCATTTACAAAAGTCCTTTTTATGTATTAATCATTTTCTAAAGCTAAAGAAATAGATATCGCTTCATTTATTTTATTCATTATGTCATTTGAGAAGCTTCCAATTTTTTCCCTTAGTCTTTTCTTATCTATGGTCCTTAATTGCTCCATAAGGGCTACAGAATTTTTAGGAAGCCCATATTTATTTCCCTTAATTTTAACATGGGTTGGAAGTTTAGCCTTATTCATTTGACTTGTAACTGGTGCAACAATAATTGTCGGCGAATATTTATTGCCAACATCATTTTGCACTACAATAACAGGTCTAACGCCACCCTGTTCACTTCCTACGACAGGAGATAAGTCAGCGTAATATAGATCACCTCTTCTAACTTTCATAAATTTCTCCTAAATCAATGTGCGTATTTAACTCTTTACCATTCCTAATATAGATTCTATTAACTCTTAGAGAGATATTAGTCATAAGCTCATAAGAAATTGTAGATGCCTTACTTGCTTCAAGGTCTATATCTTTGTATATTTCTACCCTATCACCAATCTTAACATCCAAACCACTTACATCAACCATAATTTGGTCCATACAAACTCTACCAAGAACCCTACATGGCTTACCATTAATATAAACTTCTCCTACATTGGAAAATGATCTTAAATATCCATCTGCATAACCAATTGTAGTAGTCGCTATTGTCATATCTTTTTCTGAAATGAAAGTTCTACCATAACTTACTGCAGTCCCTTTTCTTATATTTTTTACAAAGGATACGGTTGAATAAAGATTAAATGATCTAGATAATTTTATAGTAGTATCTTTTTTCACAACATCCGATGGATATAAGCCGTACATGGCAAGACCTACCCTTATCATATTCTTATAGATATGATGTTTAATAGCTCCTGCAGAATTTGAAATATGTACAAAATCGAAATTTAAATCAATAGCATCCAGCATTTGGTTAAATACCTTATATTGTTCATCTGTATAGTTGGTGTCTTCTTCATCTGCTGTGGAGAAATGACTGAAGGCAGCTATTATATTAAGATTTTTTAAGTATTTTAGCTTATTAATTTTATCGATTTCAAACTCTCTAAATCCAAGCCTACTATGACCTGTATCTAGAGCTAGATGGCAATTAACTTTATAATCTAAGTTGTTAATTTCCTTAGCAAAATCTAAGTCATATATCGTTATATCAATATTATAGTCATGGCAAAGTTTAATATCATCAATTCCTACATAGCCTAGAACTAGTATTGGTTTAGTAATATTGTTTTTTCTTAATTTTAAAGCTTCTTGTAATCTAGCGACAGCAAAATAATCAACAAGATCTTCGATGTTTTGGCTAATTTTGACAGCTCCTAAGCCATAGGCATTAGCCTTTACAACAGCACAAAACAAAGAACCAGACTCATTTTTTATGTTAATTATATTTTCTCTTATTTTATCTATGTTAACAACTAAATAATTTTCTAGCATTATTACCTCATAAGCCTTATAGCCTTTGGTAAATAAGCTATTATGTCTCTAGCAATCAGGGAGTCTTGGCATAAATCTTCTGCTGCTAAATCTCCTGCTAGGGAATGAAGATAGACGCCAAGCTTTGCAGCATCAAAAGCTTCTAGTTTATGTAATATGCCGCTGATTATGCCAGTAAGGACATCTCCACTACCAGCTGTAGCCATGCCTGGGTTTCCTATTTCGTTTATATATAGTTTATTACCATCAGTTACAAGGGTATTTTCAGACTTAAGAACCAATATAACTTTATGTTCTTTGGCAAAGTTTTTTGCAATATTGACTCTGTCTTCATTTATTTTATTTATTGTTAGCCCAGTAAGTCTAGAAAATTCCTTTAAATGAGGAGTTAGTATAATATTTTTCTTATTCTTCAAAATACTCAAATCCTTGCTTAAGGCATTTAAACCATCTGCATCGATTATTATTTTCCCATTGAAATTATCTATCACTTCTGAAATTAATTTATTAAGAGACTCATCTCTTCCCATACCTGGGCCAATAGCAAGTACATCCTTATCTTCAAGTGAAGATAAGATTTGCTTAATTATGTTTTTATTATACTTTAATATATTAGAATCAATAGTTTTTATTATTTGCTCAACCGATTTTATCTCTAAGATATTAGAAATAGATTGTGGGACTAAAAGATAAACAAGTCCTGCTCCTGCTCTTAAACATGCAAGGGATGTAAGATAGCAAGACCCAGCCATTCCGGGAGATCCTCCTAAAATTGCTATTTTTCCATAGTCTCCCTTATGACTTTGGTGGGGTCTATTTGGTAATAAGTTCTTCATTTTATTATCTATAGATATCATATTTTCTTTTTTATAGCAGACTCCAATTGCATATTCACCGTCGTGTGATATCGATAAATCTGAATTAAGTTTATTGCCATCAAGGTATGCAATTGGATTATTATTGCTTACAATTTCTATTCTTTTTTTAATAATGTAGGACAATTTTAGGTCGTAAGCCTTGATAATTGCTTCTTTCAGAGCGAAAATACCTGCAAGGGTTTGGTAGGGATTTTTCTTGCTATAAGCATAGGTAATTTCATTTTCTGTAAAAACTTTCCTTAGGAAATTACTTCTACTTTTATTTTTTATTTTTTTTATTGAAAGAATATCTATCCCAATCATTAGTCCATAATCCTTTGGGAAGTTTTTAATATATCATTTGATACTGTAGCTTGATCAATATTTAATATCTTTCCATCTCTTGCTACTATGTTTCCATTTACAATAGTACATTTAATGTCTTTTTCATAGGTTGAATATATTAGAGATGACAAAATATTGTTTGTAGGTGTGTGATTTACATTAGATAAATCTATTAGTATTAGATCAGCTTCTTTACCCACTTTTATACTTCCAATTTTATCATCTAAGCCTAGGGCCTTTGCACCATTTATAGTTGCCATCTCCAGTATTTCTCTTGCTGTAACTATCCTAGATGAATATAGCTTTGATACTAGTGCCGCAAGCTCCATCTCTCTAAGGATAGAAAGTTTGTTGTTACTAGCGGATGAATCAGTACCTAGACATACATTTATCCCCTTATCAAGTAATCTAGATAAGTTCATGAATCCTGATTTTAATTTTAGATTGGAAGAAGGGTTGTGAACTACTGATACCTTGTTTTCTTTTATTATATCTAGGTCATTATCTGTTAGGTAAATGCCATGGGCTGCAATGGTTTTATGCTTAAATATCCCAGCTTTTTCAAAGACTTCAGTTGGTGTCATACCAAAGCGCTCTATACAATCCTCATTTTCTTTTTTAGTTTCTGATAGGTGGATGTGGATAGGCATCCTATACTTATAGGCTAGATCAGATATCTTTTTAAGGTAGTCAAGATTTGATGTGTAGATGGCGTGTGGCCCAAGTCCAATATCTATTAGATCATAATCTTTATATTTCTTATATAGGTATATATTTTCTTTTAACCTATAATCATCATCATCTGGTACAGATAAGCCTCTTGAGATCTGGGCCCTAAGTCCAATTTCCTTGCAAGCTTTGATAGTTGCTTCAGAGAAAAAGTACATGTCAGCAAAGGTTCCTATGCCATTATTAGCCATTTCAATTAGAGAAATCATTGATGCAAGATAGGTTTGTCTATTATCAAGCCTTTCTTCTAGTGGCCATATATAATCATTTAACCAGGTATAAAGGTCTACCTCTTCTCCATAATTTCTAAATAGACTCATTCCAACATGACTATGGCTGTTGATAAAGGCAGGCATAAGAACCATGTTACTTGCATCTATTGTTTGGTCGGCTTCATCGCTTATATTTTTTTCTATTTTTTTTATGTATTTACCTTCAATGAATAAGTCTGATGTAAATATATCAGCCCCATCCATTGGAAGTATTTTCGCATTTTTAATTAATATAGTCATTTGAAAAAAAGAAAGTGCTTTAACACTTTCTATTCTCCTATCTTTTCTTTTAGTAATTTGTTGATTTCTTGAGGATTACCCTTACCCTTGGTTTTTTTCATAGCTTGACCTACTAAAAATCCAAAGGCTCTATCTTTACCATTTTTGATATCTTCGATAGATTCTGGGTTTTCACTAAGAACCTCATCTACTATTTCTTCTAGGTATGAAGAATCAGATATCTGTAATAGATTTCTTTCTTGGGCAAGAACTTCAGGATCTTCATTAGAAAGGTAGATTTCACGCAACAATTTTTTTGCTACGTTGTTATTTATCTTATTGTCTTTAGCAAGATTTATTAATTTTGCAAAGTTTTCTACAGACAATTTCATTTGATCAGCAGTTTCTTCTGCCTCATTAAGTCTTCTTGAAAGTTCTGTTAATATCCAATTTGCACTGGTATTTGCATCTTTTACTAGTATGTTAGTTTCTTCAAATAATTTAGCTAAGTTTCTATCATGGCTTAGAAGGTTTGCATCATAGGCTGATAGACCATACTCAGCTATATATCTTTTTTCTTTATCTTTTGGAAGTTCAGGAAGATTTTTTGCTACATCGTTTATATATTCGTCTGATAAATAGATGTCAGGTATATCGCCATCAGCAGAAAATCTATAATCATTTCCTACTTCTTTATTTCTCATATGAATTGTTTCAAGCTTTATATCATCCCATCTTCTTGTTTCTTTATCACCAGTTTGATTATTTTCAAGAAGGTCTCTTTGTCTTTTTACTTCAAATTCTAGGGCGTTTTCTATAGCTTTAATTGAGTTGATATTTTTAATTTCTGCAATTTCTGTCCTAAGACCTGTATCTTCGTCTTTTAAGTTGACATTTACATCGACTCTCATTGAACCTTCAGCCATAATACAGTCACTTACCTTTAGGAATTTTAGGGTTGAAGCTAATGTTTCTACAAACTCTCTTGCTTCTTCTGGTGAAGAAATATCAGGGTCAGTCACTATTTCAATAAGAGGGACACCAGCCCTATTGTAATCCATTAAAACTGTATCATCATCATTGTGGTTAGATTTTCCAGTATCTTCTTCCATGTGGATTTCCCTAATATTTATATGCTTACCGCTAGCTAGTTCAAGATAGCCTTCATAAGCGTATGGCTTATCAAATTGTGTTAGCTGGTAACCCTTTACAAGGTCTGGGTAGAAATATTTCTTTCTATCTACTTTTTGATCATTTCTAATCTTACAATTAAAAGCAAGACCTGCCATTACAGCTAATTCTACAGCTCTTTCATTCATTGCTGGTAGGGTGCCTGGATGGCCAAGACATATTGGGCATACATTTGTATTTGGAATTGCTCCGAATTCATTTTTACAGGAGCAAAACATCTTTGTTTCAGTTGATAATTCAACGTGAATCTCAAGTCCTATTATTGTTTTAGTTTTCATTGATTCTCCTTAAAAATTCTTCGCTAGCATTTAGTAATTTTTTATCTTCATAACTATTAGCAATGAATTGACAAGCACCGGAGATACCTTTCCTTACTGGAAGGGATATACCACACATGCCTGCTAGATTAACTAATACGTTAAATCCGTCTGACCTAAAATCAGAAAGTGGGTCACTATAATCATCTTTTAAAAATGGTGGTAGATTTATTGTTGTTGGTGTAATTATTAGATCAAAGTCTTCAAATACACTCTCTAGCTCCTTTTTAATTAAGTTTCTTAATTTTAGACCTTGTCTATAAACTCTTTGATCATCATCAGCTGAGAGATACATGGTACCTAGTGCAATCCTTCTTTGAACCTCTTCTCCTAAGCCTTCTGACCTTGAATTTATAAATAATTCATCAACTGATGTATAAGTTTCACTTTGGTGGCCAAATCTTATTCCATCAAATCTTGACATGTTTGAAGAAACTTCTGAACTCATTACGACATTGTATACTTGGTTTGCATATTTAGAATATTTTAAACTTATTTCTGTAAGCTCAGCACCCATATTTTTAAGCATATCTAGACCAATCTTATAGTCATTTTTAACTTCTTCTTCTATTCCTTTATTTAAGAAATCACTGGTACTGATGTAGGCAATCTTCTTTCCCTCGAAATCATAATCTTCTCTACTGTAGTCATAATCATCTAACCTAACTGTCATGTCATTTTCATCAGGTCCAGCGATTATACTTGCTATATTTCTAAGGTCTTCGATGTTTTCTGCAAAAACAGATACTTGATCTAGGGTATTTGCCATTGATACTACACCATTTCTGCTTACCATACCATAGCTTGGTTTATAACCAAGAATATTACAATAGCTAGCAGGTCCTCTTACAGAGCCACCAGTATCTGTTCCAAGTGAAACTAAGACATCGCCCTTGCTTACTGCAGCCGCTGATCCTGATGATGATCCACCGGTTACTCTTTCTGGATCGATTGGATTTTTTACTGGACCAAAAACTGAGGTTTTACCTCTAGCTCCCATAGCAAATTCATCCATGTTTGTTTTTGCGATGATGATTGCATCTTCTTTGAGAAGATTTTCTATAACTTTTGCATCAAACATTGGTCTAAATCCTTTTAGCATATTGGAGGCACAGGTCATATCCATATTTTTATATGATATATTATCTTTAACTGCTACAGCTATACCAAAAAGCTTGCCAAGTTTTTCATTATTTGCTAATTTTTTATCTAGATATTCCGCTCTTTTGATAGAGTCTTCTTCATCAAAAGTTATATATGCATTTGTTGTATCATTTTTTATCTTTTCTAGGACTTTTTTAGTGTTTTCAACAACGCTAACCTTACCCTCTTTATAAGCTTCTATTGATTTTTGTATATCCATTATTGCTCCTATAATTTCCAGTCTAATCTAAAGTATCCGTATTCAGTATCTTTAGCATTTTCAAGTGCCTTTTCCCTATCAAGCGATTTTCTTGGCTCGTCTTTCCTAAAAACCGCCTTGTGTCTACTGATATATTCACACATATCTACATCTGTAGTATCTTCATCAAAGATTACCTCAATAAAATCTAAGACTTTATTGAATTTTTGAGCTATAAGCTCTTTATCAGAATTTTCTAGGCTTAGATTACTGAGGTTATATATCCTTTCTACTTCTTTTATATTCATTTTATTCTCCTTTTAATTCAGATAAGAATTTGTTTAGCTTCTCACCTTCATATATCTCGATTTCAAGCTCTAGGGCTTTTTTCTTTTTTGAACCAGCCTTGTCACCAGCAAGAACAACATCAGTATTTTTTGAAACAGAACCTTTTACACTAGCTCCATTTTTTTCTAAAAGTTCCTTAATATCTTCTCTATTAAATCCGTCAATACTTCCTGTGATAACAAAGCTTAAATCTTTAAGCTTATCAGATTTATCGTTTGTTTGTGGATTATTGATGCTAATTCCTTTTGCCAGCAACCTATCAATTGATGAAGTTATATTTTCATCTGAGAAAAACTCTACGATGTTTTCTGCGGTTATTTCACCTATATCTTCAACTTCTATAAGTTCACTAGCCTTGGCCAATCTTAATTTCTCAAAACTTCTAAACTTATTAGCTAAGTCTCGTGCTGTTCTCTCACCAACATTGGGTATACCAATTGCATAGATGAAGCTATTAAGATCACAATTTTTACTAGCTTCTATTGCTGTTAACAAGTTGTTAGTTTTCTTTGGCCCAAATCTATCTAGGTTTATTAAATCATCATACTTTAAATCATATATATCATCTATTTCATTAATGCCTAATTCTTCTATTAGCTGGCCAATTGTTTTTTCTGAAAGACCTTCTATATCCATTGCATTTCTTGATGCGAAATGCTCCATTCTAGCAAGTAGTTGTGGTTTGCAGGAAATGGAATTAGGACAAACTATGTGGACATTTCCTTGTATCAGTTCGCTGTGACAATAAGGACACTTAGTAGGTTTTTCTATTTCTGTAGTTCCTTCTTGGTTTTCATCTACCACGCCAAGTATTTCAGGGATAACGTCATTTGACCTTCTAATGAATACTTCAGAACCAATTTTTACCTTTTTTCTTAGGATATCATCATAGTTATTTAAAGTTGCTCTAGAAACTGTTACTCCAGAAAAATCTACAGGCTCAAGTATGGCAGATGGTGTGACCTTACCTGTCCTTCCTACATTCCAAACTACATCTAATAGTTTTGTTGTAAACTCTTCTGCTTCAAATTTATAAGCTATTGACCATCTTGGGAATTTATTTGTGTATCCAAGGGCTTCTTGAGTTTTTTTGTCATTAATTTTTATTACAACCCCATCAGTTAGGATATCTAATGTTTTTCTTTCCTTTTCTATTCTTTCAAGTTCTTCTATAATCTGATCAATGTTTTTGACTTTTTTATGATAAGGGTGTACATTTAGTTTCATTTCCCTTAAGAAATCTAGCATATCTTCTTCAGTTTTAAAATCTAAAGAATTTGTAGGCACTGCATAGAAAAATGCAGTCAATCTTCTTTTAGCAGTTTCGCTAGTATCTAGGTTTCTGATTGCGCCAGCAGCAGCATTTCTTGCATTTTTAAGTTGTAGAGAGTTTTCTTTATTATATCTTTCTAGCTCTGATAAAGGCATCAGAGCTTCTCCCTGTATTTCTATTAGGGACTCTTCCTTAATTCTTAGTGGAATTGATCTTATCGTCTCTACCTGGGCCTTAACTTCTTCACCTACAGAACCGTTTCCCCTTGTTGCTGCAGTCTGTAGTAGGCCATTTTCATAGGTTAAATTTATGGTTAGTCCATCAAATTTATATTCCATGATGAATTCTAGTTCAGCTAATTTAACTGAGTTTTCTCTTTCGTAATTTTCTTTAAGACGTTTACACCTATCTATCCAGTCCCTGAGTTGGTCATATGATTGGGCCTTATCTTGGCTTAAAAGTCTTGTAAGGTGGTAGTGCTTTTCAAACTTATCAAGAACTGCTCCTCCGACCCTATTTGTTGGTGAATCATCTGGTGTATAATCCAGTTCTTCTTGAAGACTTACAAGCCTATCATATAGCTTATCATATTCTCCATCAGATACTGAAGGCTTATCTAATGTATAATACCTATAGTCTAGTGTATTTATTTGCTCTATTAAATTTTCAAGTTCTTGTCTTTTATCCATATTTATACCTTTGTTATTGGTGCATAATCTTGGTTTAATTTCTTAAGGCCTTTCTTATCAAAAGCTATTACTAATTCATTGCCATCTTCGCTCTCTTTGATTTGAACGACCATTCCCTTTCCCCATTTGCTATGCATAACTGTATCTCCTACTTGATAGGTTGAATCATCCTTTTTGTAGGCCTTAGCCTTTAGGTTTAGGACAGATTGTCTAGCCTTTTCTCTCATATAATCTTCATTTAAAGATCTTTCGTAAGTTCTAGAGTTAAAGTCAATAAATTCCTTATTTGTTTGCTTTTTTATTTGATCATCTATTTCTTCTATAAATCTTGATGGCTTATAATATGTTACTTTACCATAATTTCTTCTTACTTGAGAGCTGGTTAGGTAAAGTTTTTCCTTTGCACGGGTGATTCCTACATAAAAGAGCCTTCTTTCTTCTTCTAGATTACCCTCATCTAAACTTCTTTTGCTAGGAAACAGTCCTTCATCTAGGCCAACTATAAATACTACTGGATATTCAAGACCCTTAGCCTGGTGCATTGTCATAAGAGATATTGAATTTTCTGAATCTTCGGTCTTATCTATATCAGATAAGAGAGAAAGATTTTCTAAATAATCTCTTAAATTATCATCTGGATTATTTTCTTGGTATTCAGCAGCAGATGATATAAATTCGTTTATATTATCGATCCTTGCCCTATCTTCTACTGCTATAGATTTTTCGAGATTTTTAAGATAGTTGGATTTTTCAAGGACTTCATTGATTAAATCGACAATCTTATATTTATCTACATTTTCAAAAATATCTTTAAGTGGTAGGTAGAACTTATCAGCTAATTTTCTATACCTATCAGTTAGAAGAAGTGAAAAATTAGGATCTATTATCAAATCAAGCATTGAAATTCCATGACTTCTGGCTATATTTTCAATATTTTCTACTGATTTAGCACCGATTCCTCTTTTTGGTTCATTTATAATTCTCTTTAGACTTATATCATCCTGGTGGTTGACTAATATATTTAAATAGGATATTAAGTCTTTAATTTCTTTTCTATCATAGAATTTTAAACCACCTATAACTTTGTAAGCCATTAAATTTTTCAAAAGAATTTCCTCAAAAGGTCTTGATTGAGCATTTGTCCTATAGAGAATTACTATATCATTTTCCTTATATCCCTCGGATATGAGGTCTTTAATTGTTTCAATTACAAATTGGCTTTCTTCACTTTCTACAGAGGTTTCTTTATAAATTACATCTGCTCCCTCATTTTGATCAGTCCAAAGATTCTTTTCTTTTCTCTCGAGGTTATTAACGATTAATTTATTTGCGGTATTTAAAATTTTTGAAGTAGACCTATAATTTTGCTCAAGTTTTATGGTTTTTGTTGCTGGAAAGTCTTTTTCAAAATTTAAGATATTTCTAATATCTGCTCCCCTAAATGAATAGATAGATTGGTCTGCATCTCCTACTGCAACAACGTTTTGATTTGCCCCTGCTATGAATTTTATTAGTTCATATTGAGAGTTGTTTGTATCTTGAAATTCATCTACAAATATATAATCAAATTTATTTTGGTAATAGGCAAGGGTTTCCTTATCTTTTGAAAATAAGTCCAAGACTTTTTCTATCAAATCATCAAAATCTAGCGCATTGTAATCAAATTTCTTTTTCTCATATTCTTTATAAATCTCAGCAATGGCATCTGCATCTTGCATATAGAAATTTAGCTTTAAGAACTCATCGGGTCCTATAGATTTATTTTTTGCATTTGATATTACATTTTGAGCAAGCCTGTAATTTATCTCATCTTTTAGGCCAAGGTCATTTATTATTTCTTTGATTAGGGTTCTCTGATCTGTAGTATCATATATTGTAAAATTACTAGAATATCCAATTTTTTCTATGTTCATCCTTAATATTCTAGCACAGATTGAGTGAAAGGTTCCTATCCATAAATAAGAAACATCCATATCTAGCAAATCAGCTATTCTTTCTTTCATTTCTCCAGCTGCCTTGTTGGTAAAGGTTATAGCTAAAATATGGCTAGGATTTATAGATTGCTCCTTGATTTTATAGGCTATACTTGTGGTTAAAACGGAGGTTTTTCCACTTCCAGCTCCTGCTAAGACTAATAAAGGGCCATCCTTATGTAAAACCGCTTCTTTTTGCCTATCATTTAACCTATCTAAGTTCATAAGACCTCACTTTCTCGACCTATATATTATACCACAAAAAAAGAGTAAGTAACTTACTCTTTTGATTCTTTAAGGTCTTTTTCAATTAGTTTTTCAAGAACTAAATCGTAACCACCTTCTCCATAGTTAAGTGATCTATTAACTCTAGAAATAGTAGCTGTAGAAGCGCCTGTTTCTTCTTCAATAACTGAATAGGTTTTTCTAATCTTTAATAATTTAGCCACATGTAATCTTTGTGAAATTGATTGAATTTCCCTTGCTGTACAGATGTCTGTAAAAAATTGATAGCATTCCTCAACATCTTTTAGCATTAAAATCGCTTCGAAAAGTTCATCTGCTTCTTTAGTTCTTAGTTTTGATTCTGACATCATAATTATTCTCCTTAAATATTTTTTCTATAATTTTTTTGCACAGGTTCTCGTTCCTAGCAAGAATTGGACCATGCAAATAAGTCCCTATGGTATTTTTATAAATAAAGCCTTCGCTATTATCTTCACCGTTATTACCGTTACCTTCCAAAACTTTTCCAAAAGCGTTTTGCTTGTCTGACAAAAATGTTCTACCGCCGTGATTTTCAAAACCTAGGCATATTTCATCAAAGCTTTCCACTTGTATTTTTATTTGGCCGGTAAACCTATTTTTAGAATCCTGATTGACTGTATAGTGATCGAAGATAGACAGACCATCTATTTTGTTTCCATAAGCGTCATAATAGTACTTGCCTAGCAGTTGATAACCACCGCAAATTGCTAAAAATAAGCCGTTATTTTCGATATATTTAACAATCTCATCTTTTTTCTTTATTAAATCATTTTTGACTATGGACTGTTCATAGTCCTGGCCACCACCAAAGAAAACAAAATCATAATCAGATTCTTTAAAATCATCACCTATAGAAACTATCTTCCTTTCTGTTTGTATACCCAACTTTTTAAGTTCATACTCAAAAGCCATTAAATTTCCTACATCGCCATAAGTATTCAATAGATTTCCATAAAGGTGGCATATTCTAAATTTTTCTATAAATCAAGCACCTCCCTTAGTCTTAGCATTGCTGTATATGTGGATAAAACATATATATCGCTAGTATTAATCTTATCGATTACATCATAAATCTCATTTTCATAATCAAATTCGACTATTGGTTGATCAATAAGCTCTGCTATTTCAAGCCTTCTTTTCATATCCTTTGACCTCATACCAGATACATATATTTTTTTGATATTAAGTTTTTTTAATTTCTCATAATTAGCATCATATATCCATGACACATCGAGTCCATCAGCATAATTATCATTGAGTAGACAAATTAAACTAATATCTTTATCTTCCAATAGCATAAGATCAATAACTTGATTGAGCCCTGTTGGATTTTTGACAAGGTTTATTATAAGATCCTTATCTTTGATTTTAATATTTTCTTGTCTACCAAATACATTCTTTTGTTTTTTTAGGCCTTCTTTTATCTTTTCTTGAGATACACCTAATTCTCTGGCTACAGATATAGCAGTAAGTGCGTTATAAATATTATATTTACCACCGACATTTACTTCATAATTGTAGCCATCAATAATAAATTCAGAATGATCCGGATTTTCCTCTGTTATTTTATCTATACGATACTTTATCTTTGGTGACTTAAAGTCACAATTAGGACACGAAAAGTTTCCCAAAGAAGAATAATTTACACTTTTATACTTTAATACTGAATGACAATGAGGACACAAAATTCCATCAGAGTTAAATTCTGCATCTAAAACATAAGCACCTTCTTCATTTTCTCTAATAGCATAATATACTGGATAAAATCTACTTAAAGAATCATAGGAAAATAAGGGGAGATCACCATTTGCTATAATTTTTGAATCAGGCATCAGGTCAATTCCTTCTATTATCTTATCTAGGATATTATAAATCTCACCAAACCTATCCATTTGATCTCTAAAGATATTTGTAAGAGCTATATAATCAGCTTTTAGATAATTACCTATTCTTACTAAGTTAGCCTCATCCACCTCTAGGACAGCAATACTTTCTTTATCACTAGGATTATCAAGCAGGGATGTTATTATGCCCTGAACCATATTTGAACCAGATTCATTTGTAAGAACAATAGGGTACTCCTCTTTTAGGATACTTACAAGAAAGTGAGTAGTCATTGTTTTGCCATTTGTTCCGGTTACAAATATGAATTTAGTATTTTTTGATAATTCTTTAAGAATATCTTTATCTAATTTATAAGCAATATAGCCTGGTAGGCTCGTTGCATTTCTATTTAGTAATCTTAATGAAGACCTTATCGATTTTGCTAATACTTTAACTAGTTTGCTTTTTAAACTCATAATACTATTAAACCTTATTATGCTAATTTTTCAAAGTTAATAAATTATTTCAAATTCACTTTCATTGGGCTTAATATCAACTACTTCTACAAATTTATTCTCAATTCTTGCAAAATTAATATTTTCTAATCCCTCAAAAAACTTATATAAAGTTATTTTATCTGCTTGGATAAAGACTTCAACACTCCCATCGTATAAATTTTTAACTGTACCAGTAATATTTAGTGAGTCTGCAAGCATCTTTACCTGAAATCTAAAGCCTACTCCCTGAACCCTACCTTTAAAAATAATGTGATATCTTTTCATATATACTCCTTATGCCTTATTATACTTGACAATAACTCATGTAAAAATATAATGATTATACACCCCCTAGGGGTGGTAAAGGAGGTTTAATGAAACAAAGATTTGATATAGAAGGTATGACTTGTTCTTCATGCCAAGCAGCTGTCAGCAAGGCTGTAAGCAAGCTTGGTGTTACAGAAGTAAACGTCAATCTAATAAATGAATCGATGACCGTTGATTATGATCCTAGCAAATTAAATGATGAAAAAATTATAAAGGCTGTTGTAGATGCTGGTTATAATGCTAGGGTTAAGGGGAATAATGAGTCAGTATCAAAGGATTTGCTTAAAGAATCAGAAGAAGATAATACTAAGTTTAGGCTTAAGGTATCCTTTTTCTTTATGATAATACTCATGTATGTAGCAATGGGACCTATGGTAAATCTTCCCCTACCGAGGTTTTTAGAAGGAACTAGTGGAGCGATAAATAACGCTTTTGTTCAATTTTTATTAACAATTCCAGTTATATTTGTTAATAGAAAGTTTTTTATTTCAGGTTTTAAATCACTAAAAAATGGAAGCCCGAACATGGATACCCTAGTTGCTTTAGGTTCTTCGTCAGCTCTTATGTATGGTATCTTCGTGATAATGAGAATGGCCCATGCAGCAGGTCTATCAGAATTTGATGTGATTGATCATTATAGACATAACCTGTATTTTGAATCATCAGCAATGATTCTTACCCTAATTACTCTTGGTAAATTTTTTGAAGCAAGAAGTAAGGGCGAGACAAAAGCATCTCTTAAGTCTCTTATGGACTTATCACCAGATAAGGCAAATATCATAAGGGATGGTAAGGAAATAACTATAGATACTGCTGATATAAAAAAAGGTGATGTGGTAGTTATTAGGCCTGGTAATAGGATTCCGGTAGATGGTGTAATTATTGAAGGAAGCTCTCTTGTTGATGAGGCAGCTATTACTGGCGAGTCAATACCAATAACTAAAGAGGTTGGTGATGAAGTTATTTCTGCTACTATTAACAAACAAGGTTCTTTTAAGTTTGAGGCTACTAGGGTCGGTGAAGATACTACCCTATCCCAAATCATAAATCTTGTAAATGAAGCCAATGAAACTAAGGCTCCAATCGCACAATTAGCAGATAAGATATCAGCAATATTTGTGCCAGCAGTAATTTTAATATCAATTCTTACCTTTATTGGTTGGTATTTTTATAGCAAAGACTTTGAATTTGCTTTAAATCTAATGATATCTGTACTTGTTATTTCTTGCCCTTGCGCACTAGGGCTTGCCACTCCAATGGCAATAATGGTTGCAACAGGTAAGAGTGCTCAAATAGGCTTATTATTTAAAAATGCAGAAAGTCTTGAAAACTTGCATAAGGTTGATACTATACTCCTTGATAAGACTGGAACAATCACAGAAGGAAAGCCTGTAGTAACAGATATAATGACAGATATGGACCAAAATGAATTTTTAAAGATAGCTTCTTCAATCGAGCACCTATCTGAACATCCTTTATCAGAAGCTATAATCAATAAAGCAAAAGAAAGAAATATAGAAAATATCCCTATTGATGACTTTACATCTTTTCCAGGTAAAGGTATTGCAGCAAAAATTGATGGTCAAACTTATTTTGCTGGTAATTTTAGGTTGATGGATGAAAATAATATTTCTACTGGAAAATATGAAACAATTCATAAAGATCTATCAAAAGAAGGTAAGACTTCTATGTATTTTTCTGATTCTGATAAGGTCCTAGGATTGATAGCTGTCCAAGATCAGGCAAAGGAATCATCTAAAATAGCAATTGACCTGCTAAAAAAAGATTCTTATAAGATAACTATGCTAACAGGTGATAATGAAAATACGGCTGAAGCTATAAGGGCAAAGCTAAATATAGATGAGAAATTTGCAGAAGTTTTGCCTCAAGATAAGGATAAAGTAGTTAAAAGACTACAAGCTGATGGCAAAAAAGTAGCTATGGTTGGAGATGGAATAAATGATGCCCCTGCCCTAGCTAGAGCTGATATCGGGATAGCAATAGGAAGCGGCGCTGATGTTGCTATAGATTCTGCAGATGTCATCCTAGTTAAAAATTCACTACTAGACATAGTCAAGGCCATAGAATTATCTAAGGCAACAATAAAAACTATAAAAGAAAATCTTTTTTGGGCTTTCTTTTATAATATATTATTAATACCTGTCGCAGCAGGTCTACTCTATCCAGGCTTAAATATAAGGCTTAATCCGATGTTCGCATCAGTTGCTATGAGTTTATCATCAGTATTTGTTTGTCTAAACTCTTTAAGGCTTAGAGGATTTAAGTCAAGTGCATCTGGATATGAAGAAAGTAAGAATGTCACTATCGAAGAAAATATTTTGGAGGATAAAATGAGTGAACTTAAAAAAGTAATCGTAAATGTTGATGGAATGAGCTGCAATAATTGTGCAAAACACGTTAATAAAGCTTTAAGTGAAATTGAAGGTGTTAAAGAAGTCGATGTAAAGCTTGAAAATAAACAAGCAGAAGTATCTTACGAAGGAAATATTGAAGAGGAAACCTTAAAGTCTGCAATCGATGAAGCAGGTTATGAATACAAAGGAATCGAATATAAGTAAATGCATGCTGATAAGAGCAAAACTATAAGAAAGCTTAAAACAGTTGGTGGGCAAATTGACGGTCTAATAAAAATGATTGAAGATGATAGGTACTGTGTAGATATATCCACCCAACTAATGGCTTCAATTTCTATTCTTAAAAATATCAATAAGGATGTCTTAAGAGGCCATCTAGAACATTGTGTTTATGATAGTCTTAAGCAAAATGATGAAGAATCAATAAAAGAAAAAATTGATGAAATAGAGAAAATTATTGATAAACTTAACAAGTTATAGTTTCAATATTTACTAGCTGGGTATCTTTATATTATAAAGATAAAGGAGATATATATGACAGAAAATAACATAAATCAACCATTTCAAGATGAAATTAGTGAATATACAGTATCAGATAAGGTTCTTGCAAAAATCACAAAGAAAGTTGTAGATAAGGTAGATGGAGTATTAGACCTTCAAGGAGGCCTATTAAACTCAATTACATCAAGTTTTACTAACAAGGAAGAAGAATCTACATCTGGAATCTCAATTAATCAAGAAGAAAGACAATGCATTGTTGAAGCTTCATTAATATTAGAGTATGGAAAAAAAGCAGCGCTAGTTTTTAAAGAAATAGACTCTTTAATCAAGCAAGAAATATATGAACTTACAGGTATAAAAGTCGCAGCTGTAAAAGTTGATATAGTAGATGTTTTAACTAAAGAAGAATTTGCTAAAAAAAATCAAGATAAAAAAGAAGAAAGATAAATATTGAACTAAAAAGGTGATGTTGCAGAATAGTTAAATCTATTCTGC
>NZ_JAMXSL010000010.1:0-62831 GCF_026131715.1 Anaerococcus sp. NML200537
AACTTACATACCGAATATTTAGTTGTTATTTAGTTTTTCTAAGCCTAATTTTTAGGCTTATTTGATGTGCCATAAATTACAAGATTAATTATTTTTTATTTTCTCTTGACATTTGATAGCTGGTCTACTATTAAAGGTCCTTTGGTCATAATAGTTCCTATTGACCAGATAAGTTTTCCTACAATCATAAGTACAGGTCCAAGAGCAGCTATAAAAAGACCGATACCTGCAATAATACCTTTTACTGGTCCTGGAAGTGCATTAAGTCCATTAACCAGTTTTGTTAATATATCTACTGCTTTTCTAACAGCAGGCATCAAAAGTTCTCCAAAGGATATGGCTAATTCTTCTAAGGCAGATTGTAAAATCTTTAATTGACCAGCTAGGTTATCCTGCATAGTAGCAGCCATTTTTTCTGCTGTTCCATCTGCGTTATATATGGCATCACTTAAGCTGTTGTAGTCCTTCTCACTGGCATTTATGATTGCCAACATTCCAGACATGGCATTTTTACCAAATATCATGGATGCTGCTTGTGCTTTTTGAGTTCCATCTAAATTAGCAAAAGCAACTCTAAAGGTACTTAAAGTCTCATCAAGTGAAAGACCCTGTACATCTTCAATAGATAAGCCCAACATGGACATTCCATTCATAACTTCTTTAGTTGGTGATGCGAGTCTTGTTAGCCCAGACCTTAAAGCTGTCCCTGCTTGTGAACCTTTTATTCCTGCGTTAGCCATTAAACCTATAGCTACTGCTGTATCTTCAACTGAATATCCAAGGGTCCCAGCAATAGGTGCAGCATATTTAAAGGTTTCGCCCATTAATGAAACATTGGTATTGGCATTAGATGATGCAGCAGCAAGAACATCAGCAAAGTGAGAAGAGTCTTCAGCTTTTAAACCAAAAGCTGTAAGAGCATCTGTAACGATATCTGAAGTAGTCGCTAAGTCCTCACCACTAGCTGCAGCAAGGTTCATGACTCCTTCAATACCACTAATCATGTCTTTACTTTTCCAACCAGCCATGGCCATATAATTCATAGCCTCTGCCGCTTCAGATGCTGAGAACTTTGTCTTGGCTCCCATTTCACGAGCCTTTTCCCTCAGAGCATCAAAATCGGACCCTGTTGCACCAGACACTGCTTTTACCTTTGACATACCAGAGTCGAAATCTGACGCAGTCTTTACAGCTGCTGCCCCAAGACCTGCTACTGCAAGAGATACTGGCATCATTTTTCTTCCTACGTTTTCTATATTTTGCCCTGTGTTTTGCCATTTTTCTCCAGTAATAGCTATGTTTTGCAGGGTTTGATTAGTGGTTGCTCCTTGTCTTTCTAGAGACTTTAGGGCTTGTTCTGTTTCAATAATTTCACGTTTAAGGGCATCATATTGCTCTTGGGAAATCTTTCCTTCTGCAAGAGCCTGTTCAGCTTGTTTCTGTGCCTCTTTTAAAGATGTTAATTTGTTCTTTGTTTCTTCTAAAGTCTGTCCTAATAGCTTATGCTTTTGGGAGATAAGTTCTGTATTTCCAGGGTCAAGTTTAAGAAGTTTGTTAACATCACGAAGTTCAGATTGAGTATGTTTTATCTCCGTATTTACTTGTTTTAGTGCAGTCTGTAATTTGGTAGTATCCCCACCAATCTCAACAGTTATCCCTTTTATTCTATTTGCCAATATCTCACCTCCTCTTTAGAGATATATTTATCAGTGTCTTTATTGATGTTTTTATCTATTTCTGCTATACTTATCTTGAGGTGATAAGTATGAATTTTGTAAAAGAATTATCCAATAAGACTGTATCCATTTCTGAATTTAATCGAGGCCTAGCTGGACGTATTTTCGATGATGTCAAAGTGAACGGTTCTAAGGTCGTATTAAAGAACAACACTCCTGAGTGCATTCTTGTTTCCCCTGATGAATATACGAAACTCATTGATGAGCTCGAAGATGCAAGAGATCTTATGCTTGCCAATACAAGGATGTCATCAATGGATAAATCCGATTTAATTTCTCAAGATGAATTTGAAGAAGCCTTTCATATCAATTTAAATGAAGTCTCTCCTCTTGATGAGGACGAAATTGAATGAACTATAAACTATCCTTTATAAAAGAAGCCATCCAAGACTATAAAGCCTTAGATGGATCTCAAAGAAAAATTGTCGGTAAAGCACTTAAGAGGATCTTAATAAATCCTCTTCCTAATACTGAAGGTGGGTATGGCAAGCCTCTTTCTAACCTTTCTGATTCTAAGCTTGCTGGTCTTATGAAAATTAAACTTAAGAGTTCAGGTCTTAGGATCGTTTATAAATTGGAAAAATCAGATGACGAAGTTCTTGTCATTATTATCGGTGCAAGAGCGGAATCCAAAGTCTATAAAGACGCTGAAAAAAGAGTAGCTAAGCTTGAAGATTAAAATTTATCAAAGTCTTCTTGCGTAGCTACTTCTTTATATTTATAGTCGTCATTATTCTTTTCTGTAAACATATCATTTACAAGTCCAATTGTTAGTAGAGATAAATCAGAAACAGAAAGACCAAGTTCCACTGCCCTTAATAGAAACAAGGGTGTAGTCATTGGTCTTTCTGTTGGCCTTACTTTTTTTTAGGAACTTCTTCCGATTTTATATTAAGTCCCCATAATTCAATTAGCTGAGGTAGAATTTGATAAATTGAAAAGGTTGAGAAATTATCCAACCATTCTTCTGGACTATCTGGTACAGATTTATCTCCATGCTTTGCCATTACATAGGCTATATTTTCAAATAGTTCTAATGAGCCTATATCTAGATTGGATTTATCTTCATCATTTTTCTTCATGGATTTTTCAAGTTCCATTAAGTCTTTGAAGATATCTCTTCCAAATTTAAGTCTATAGATTCTTGGGATTGCTGCTGATGCACGGAAAACAACTTCTTTCCCATCGATTTGAATTTTCTTGGTTAGTGCCATATTTATTTACCTCCAACACTTGCTCTTGAAGGTGTTACTGTATTTTCTGTTGGCATATAGACTGACTTGTACCAACCATCATAAGTTTCCTTTGTAGTCTCTTCGCCTGTTCTAGCCTTTACATTTCCATTTGGAAGTGGTCTTGCTTGAATAGACAAGGTTTCTGGTTGGACTTCTCTTGATTCCTCGTTGGTTTCTCCTTCAAGAGTAGGTCTTGCTGCTGAGCAGTTATACATGACGTGACGGATTTTCTTTTGGTCACCATCAAACTCAAATAACAGTGCAAAGTTTGCAGTTTCGGAATTTGAAGACTCAATAAGAACTTTATTTGAATCTGATCTTTCCATCAAAACATCCGTCCTAAAGGATTCTGGAATAAGGGCGATTTCCAAATCTCCGTCATATCCCATATTGTTTGAAATAGTGTAGTATTCAATTCCATCTGCATAAAAGCTTTCAGGCTCTCCATTAGGATCCAATGAAATTGAAACAGCACCAGGCATTAGCACTGGTGTTTTATATTTAATAACGCCCTCTTCGGCTTTATCAAAGAGAGCGTAGTGAACATTACAAATATTAAATTTAACTTTATTAGCCATTTTTTACCTCCATAGTAAATTCATAGAGAACTTCATAAAGTCTTTCTGATTCAATCCAAACTTCAGATTTTTCATAATAGATTTTTTCTCTATCAAGTATCTCTTCTATTTTTTCTTCTAATTTTAAATCTTTCTTATCAGTGTAAAGTTCTAAGTCTATCTGGGTGTTCTTATAGAAAACTACTCCATCTGCACCAAAGTGTTTATTCTTTGGGAATAGATAGACCATAAATGGTGGGTCTGGACTTTCTCCCTCAGCAAAGTGCGAGTATGCAAATGGAAGTCCTATCTTTTCAATTATTTTTAATAGCCTATCCATCTTGTAATTTCCTCATTATATTTTCTTCCAATTCTCTTACTCCTTTCTCTTCAGCTGGTCCAATGTGTGGCTTAGCAGATACTCTTCCTCCCTGCCTAAGAACATGGCCTTTCTCAAGTAAATGAGCCAGTTGATATCTATTCCTTGAGTGAACTACGAGTTCTATTGAGTTTGAAGTTTCTTTCATAGTTTTGACAGACCAAGACTTAGAATATTTCTTTGTTTCTCCTACAGGTGCATTTTCTTGTATATCTTTTCTAATATTGCTACCAGCTTTTTTGACTTCCTTTTTGACTTCATCTGTTGCCATATCAGAATATTCTTCTAAGCCTTTCATTATTTCACTGGCGAGGTTTTCAATTTTTACATTCATCTACTCACCTTCCTACACCTAAACTTTATAAATCTATTTTTATAGTTCATAAAGTCATTTGAGATGATGTTGTACTTTTCATCATCAAATAGAATTCTATATTCTGAAGTATTAATGTTCTTTAGACTATTTTGAAATCTTACAGTAAAAGAAATATCTGACCTGTCTACTTCCATCCCAAGAAAAACTTCTTCTCCCTTACCTTGAAAAGATATATAGGCTGAAGTTTTCAGATAATCTATCCATACTGATTTATGGTTACCAATTCCATCTACCTCAACATTTTTCTTTTGAAAGGTTATTTTTCTATTTAAATCCGATATCTTCACTAAAACTCAGCCTTTCTCATTCCAAACAATAAAGCCCTTAGAGTTAAGTTTAGTTCAGAATAGTCTGCCTCTTCTCGGTGTTCATAAAGATAAGCAGTCATATATAGGACTGCTATCTTCCCATTTGGATTTTTAGAAAGATCTTCTTCACTATCAACCCTTGCTACATCCATGGAGTGCTTTATTGATGATTGGATGAGAGAATTAATCATCTCATCCTCATCATCAAAATCCACCCTTAAATAGGACTTTGCCTCCTCAAGAGTAATCATAATTTACTCCTTATGCAGTAGCACCGATTTTTAAAAGTTTAACTGCTTCTCTTAAAACTAAAATTCCATCTACTCTTTCTTTACCTAAGAAACCAACCATGCCATTACCAGCAAATAGTTCCTTTAAGTCTTGGAAAGACCTATTTCCTCTATCTCCAATCTTGTAGTAAGAAAAATCGCCAAATGCTACTGCCAATTTTCCTTTTTCAGCTTTTGGAGCAAAGGCTGATGTATAAGCAGGATAACCTAAAAGTCTATCTGGTTCTCCATCTTTAAGTGATGGTTGCCAAATATATGCACCATTAACATCTTTAAGCTTTCTAATCTGAGCAACTGTTGCATCATTTAAAATGAAATCTGCTCTCTTTCTATAAGGTCTGTCTAAAGAGTAAACTAAATCAATGAGTTCATCTGCAGTAATTGTTTGAGCCTTTGTTGTTACCCCAAGTTCTCCACCTTTTTTAAAGTCAAAAATTCCTGTAGGTTTATTTACTCCATCTCCATTTAAGAAAGCGTCCTCTTCAGCATTTGCTAACGCTCTAGTAAATTCTTCAGTGATGTATTTTTCTAAATTAAAGGCTGAATCATATAAAAGTTCTTCAGTAACTTTAATTCCAACGTGGAGTTTGTGTGCATCAAGAGATACTTGATCGAATGTGCCATCTCCAAAGGTAAGTTGGCCACCTTCTTCTACCCATAGGGCTGCTGGCTTTGTAGCTGCAATATTGATTTTATGAAGTCCAGAAGTTTGAACTTTTGTAGCTAATTTTCTTACAATATTTTCATCTTCAAGACCATTTACAATATCTGTTTCCATTTCTTCTGGAACTAAATATCCACCACTTTCATCTGTGCCAACTTTTAATTCATTGGAAATATCTCTAAAGTTAGTTCTTAATGCCTTCATCATAGACTTCTTATAGACATTTCTTGCTCTCATTGGTTTATCTTCTTCATTAAAAGTAATAGGTTCATTTGTTAGTGCTTGAGTTGTAGGTTTTTCCAAGGATTTATCCATCTCTTCTTCCCTCTTCTTTCTTTCGATTTCACGAGTATAATTCTCGATAGTTCTTTCCAACTCTTCATAGGTCTTAAAGTCTTCGTCAGACATTAGACCATTTTCATCTTTCTTAGATTCAGCAAATGCTTTTGCCTCATCCCAAGCTTTAGTTCTCATTTCTAAAAGTTCTTTAATGTTCATAATTACCTCCAAGTATTTTTAATTTTGTTTAATCTTTCTTCTACCTCATTCATTGAGTGAGTTTTTACTTCCTTATTTATTTTTGTTAAGAGCGAGTTTGTGACTGCTCGTCTTGAAAAAACCATATTAGTGACTTTTTCATCTTTTCTTTTGTCAGTGAGAGTTCCATCACAAAAGCCCATCTCAATAGCCTTGTTCTTATCAAACCAAGTCTCTCCATCCATTAGATTAGAAATCTCTTCTCTAGATAAACCTGTCTTAATCTCATAGGCATTGATGATTGATTCCTTGACTTCCTTTAACATGTCTATAGCTTTTTGCATTTCTTTTGAGTCACCAATGGCTACAGTTAAGGGGTTATGAATCATCATTAATGAAGTAGGACTCATCAATACTTCAGTTCCTGCCATGGCAACAACCGATGCTGCTGATGCTGCAAGCCCATCAATCTTAATGGTCACATTTCCCTTGTGCTCTAAAAGCATGGTGTAAATTCTTGATGCTGCAATACAATCCCCACCAGGGGAGTTAATCCATACAGTTATGTCTCCACTTTTATTTTTTAATTCTTCAAAAAAGAGCCTTGGCGTGATTTCATCATCAAACCAAGACTCTTCTGCAATAACTCCATCTATATAGAGTTCATTTGAATCCTTTTTCCAATTCCAAAATATTTTATTGTTCTTCATTAGGACTTATCTCTTCTCCTTTCTGCTGATAAAAACTACCTGCCTTATCAAGTGGTAGCATATTTCCATTTACAAGATATAGGTCACCACCTTCTTCAGCCGATATCCTATCTAGATTTTCTAATTCTCTTATGTCATTTGCACTCATCCACCCATTCTGTCTTCCTACAGCATATCCATTCATTCTTGATTCATAGTCTCCTCTTAGAAGTCCATCAAGATTGAATTTAATAAAGAGGGATTCCTTTTCTTTCTTTGTTAGTAGTGCTCTTTCCAAAGATTGCTCCCAACGAACAATCCAAGGATCGAGAGTATATTTAACAAATTCAAGTGACTGCTGTTCTATATTTGAAAATGATGACTTCTCCAAGTCTCCAATCATATGAGGTGGTATTCTAAATATCCTTGCTATCTCATTTAATTGAAATTTTCTTGTTTCCAAAAATTGGGCCTCACTTGGCGCTATTGCTATCGGTTGGTATTTCATCCCTTCTTCAAGTACAGCCACTTTGTTGGCGTTCTTAGGCCCTTGAAAGGCAGCATTCCATGACGCTCTAACTCTTTCTGGATCTTTAATAATTCCTGGATGCTCTAAAACTCCACCTGGTTGTGCTCCATTTTGGAAGAATGACGCTCCATAATCTTCACATGCCATAGCCATACCAATGGCATTTTTAGCCATGGTGATTGGCGAGTAGCCAATAAGGCCATCAAAACCAAGCCCTGGTATATGAAGGACATCTTCTTTTAATAGATAAATCTCTTCTGATTTGTGGTTGTATTTATAAAATATTTCCCCATCTTCACTTCGCATTACAGTCATTTTATTTGGCATTAGTGGATAGAGACCAATAACCTCATTTCTTCCATTACGAATTATCTGAGCATAGGCATTACCCCAAAGTAATAAATGGGTCATCAGTGTTTCTCTAAATACAAACGAAGTCATCTCAGTATTTGGTTCATCGTGTAAGAGAAAATATATGGCGTGTTCTTTTGCTTTTTCCTTAGAGTTTGAATCCCCTCTTTTATATAGATGAAGAGGAAGTCCTGCTAAGGTTTCAGCAAGAACCCTCACACATGAGTAAACTGCCGTCATTTGCATAGCAGTAAATTCGTTGACATTCCTTCCTGCTGTTGTTCTTCCAAATAAAAAAGACGATGAAGATATCCTCTCCCCGTCTTTAGGTTTGTCTCTTGACTTGAATATTAAATTTAAAATGTTTATATTACCACCTCCTAAATTTAGGTATAAAAATAGCACTCATCTAAAAGAGTGCTAAATATAATTTATTTCATTTCAAGTATTCCTAGATACTCATCTAATCTTTCATTAACATAAGACGCAAATAAGCTTTCCATTTCGCTCAAGTTATTTTTTACGTGATATTCATCAAATGCCTCATAATATTTTATTCTGTCGGTAAATTTAATATCTATCGGTGGAATACCCTCTTTCATAAGTTCGAGATTAACTAAAAGTCTGCCAGTCCTTCCATTTCCATCAATAAAAGGATGAATCCCCTCGAACTCTATATGAAATTTTGCAAGTTTAGTTATAATATGCTCACTTGATGCTTTATAATTTATTAAGAGTTCCTCCATTTTGGGCTCAATTAAATATGGTTGCACAGGTTCATGACTTGCCCCCATTATACGAACAGGAACTTTTCTGTAAACTCCCCTATCTTCTTTTTTATCTCCTAATACAAGATAATGAATTTGCTTTATTAGACTCTCTGTCAATTCTCTATTTTCTTTAACTAAATCTACAACAAAGTAAAAAGCTTCTTTATGAGAAACCGCTTCTATATGATCTTTCAATGGCTTTTTATCAATAGTAAGCCCTCTAAGAACCATATCTGTTTCTCTTAAAGTAAGAGTGTTTCCTTCAATCGCATTCGTATTATATGTGTATTCAATCATGAAATCTTCTAAAAGCCTTGCAACCTCTCCCTCTGTAAGAGGTCTTAGAGTGTTTAATTTTGCTAATTTTTCATCAATTATTGGAAGAAGAGTTTTAGGCTTTGTAAATCTTTCATCTGTCGGCTTTATTGCATTGGATGGAATTTTCCATATTTTACCTTCTTTATAGGCATTGGGAATTCTTCCTTCACTGCATAAAATTCTAACTCTTCTTTCTGATATGCCCCATTTTTTTGCAATTTCGCTTACTCCTGTAAACATAACTCTCCTCCTATTCATAATTTATGTTATTATTTCATCGGAATAATGTCAAGAGTATCGGAATGGAATATACCAGTTTTAGGAATAATGCTAAGAGATATTAAAAAACAATCAATCCCCTATCATCATAAACTGACTCACTTGTATCATTTCCACACCTTATAGCCCTATCAAGAGCCATTATTGTAGCAATTACACCATCTATCTTTTCTGTAGATTTTTCCTTGTCTGCTTTTATATTTCCAGCAGGATCAGTTCTTATAAAAATATTGTCCATCATCCATCTTAGAACTGGATGACCTCCATGGGCTATTTTTCTTTCAAGGGTTAGTTTCATGAGTTCTTTAGTTGGTGGAGACATATCTTTAAATCCTTGACCAAAAGGAACAACTGTAAATCCCATGCCTTCTAAGTTTTGAACCATCTGAACTGCTCCCCACCTGTCAAAGGCAATTTCTCTAATGTTATATATCTCACCTAAGTCCTCTATAAATTTTTCTATAAAACCATAGTGGACTACATTACCTTCTGTTGTCATAATATAGCCTTGTTTTTTCCATAAGTCGTAGTTCACATGGTCTCTTTTTACTCTTAGGTCGAGATTATCTTCTGGCAACCAAAAGTAGGGTAATATTTGATATTTATCATCTTCACCTATTGGAGGAAAGACTAAAACAAAGGCTGTAATATCTGTTGTAGATGATAGGTCAAGACCTCCATAGCAAACTCTACCTTTTAATTCTTCTTCATTAACAGCAAAATTACATAGGTCCCACTTTTCCATAGGCATCCATCTAATTGCTTGCTTGACCCACTGATTTAATCTTAACTGTCTGAAGGCATTTTCTTCAGTTGGATTTTGCTTAGCTGATTCACAGGCTTGCCTTACTTTTTCTATTGGAACTGTAATTCCAAGAGACGGATTTGCCTTATGCCATACTTTTTCATCTGTCCAATCATCTTCCCTGTCTGCTCCATAGATTACAGGATAGAAAGTTGGATCAGTTTTTCTTCCTTCAAGTATGTCGACTGCCTTTTGATGTGTTTCGTAGCAGATTGATTTGGTATCTGTTCCTGCGGTTGTAATAAGAAAATATAGGGGTTGAGTTCTTGCATCTCCTGAACCTTTTGTCATAACATCAAAAAGTTTTCTGTTAGGTTGGGTATGAAGTTCGTCAAAGACCACACCATGAATATTAAATCCATGTTTAGAATAAGCCTCTGCAGATAAAACTTGATAGAAAGAATTGGTCGGCTTATATATCATTCTCTTTTGAGATGCGAGTATCTTTACTCTTTTAGATAGGGCTGGACTCATCCTTACCATATCAGCTGCAACATCAAAAACTATAGTTGCTTGCTGTCTATCGGCAGCACAACCATAAACTTCTGCTCTTTCTTCTCCATCACCACAAGTAAGGAGGAGTGCTACAGCAGCTGCAAGTTCTGACTTTCCCATTTTCTTTGGTATTTCAATATAGGCTGTATTAAATTGACGGTATCCTGTATCTTTTACAATGCCAAATAAGTCTCTTATGATTTCTTCTTGCCATTCAATTAGCTTAAAGTCTTTACCTGCCCATCTACCTTTTGTGTGTTTAAGGCATTCTATAAAAGTGACAGCATAGTCTGCTTTATTTTTATCATAGTGAGATGTAGGTAGCATAAATTTTGTTGGTTTATATTTCATTTGACCTCCTTCCTTGAAAAATAGGCATAAAAATAGCCACCTGATTGTGACTTCTACTACGACAAATAGAGCCTAAACTCTATTTGGAATTTTATTTTTATCTTTTTCTTGCTATCTTTAATTCTTTGTAAGCTTTCTTAAGTTCTCTATCTAGTGTTTCTGATTCTGCAAAAAGTTGAAATTCTTCATCTGTTAAATTTCCTTTTGATACCTCCCAAAGTTCTTCATAAACTTGGTCTGCACATTTCTTTGCTGTTCCTGCTATGTCTAAAAGGTTAATGGCTGCTCCAGTCTTGCCTTCTTTTGATTTTTTTATTGAGTTTTCTGCGTATCTTTTGCAAGCTTTAACTTCTGTCTCTAATCTTTCTAAAAGCTCTTTTTTCATGGTTTTACTCTCCTTTGCTTTTGTTATATGCATATTCCCGTATAGGAGAGTATTAGTCAAGTCTTTTATGCCTATAAATCGGCTATTTTTCAATCTTTTTAAAGATTATCTATAAAGTCGTCAAACCATTTCGCTCCAATCTCAAGTCTTATAATTGGAAGTCTTCCTAACTTGTTGTACTTTAAACTTACTATCCTTAAGTCTTCAGGAAGGTCGCTTTCGTAAAATTCGTTAATTGTTTTTCCCATTGTGATATAAATTGTGTCATCTTCAAGGTAGTCTTTTAAATAATCTTGGAAAGCTAAGTCTCCATTTTCTCCTTCGTAAAGTCCAAGCATTGTAATTGCTGAAGAGTCGATTAACTCATTTAAATCTTTCTGTGTTTTCATGTATTTGTATGCCATATTTTTCTCCTTATCTTTTTTTGTATGTACATATAACCGTACAACCAAAAATAAGTCAAGTTAATTAGAGGATATAATGGCTATATTTCAACCTTTACTCGCTATTTTTTCTATTCTATCCACTCTGAAAATTACATTTAACATTGAACCATTATCCCATTTTACTAGGATTGATCCAATGGCATCCACCCCATAAACTGTGCCTAAGGTTCCAACTGGCGGAGCCTGCTCATCTTCCATTTGGATTAGTTTTACTCTTGTACCTACAGGATAAGTTTCTTTTAATTTTTCTATAATTTCCCTTGAAATCATCTAATCACCTCACATACATATATCACTCAATCTAAGATTTATATCAAGTCAGATTAATAACATCTTTATACTTATACTCTTTTCCATTTCTTAATAGGCTTACATCTTCATCTCTACCAACTAATTCAATAAATCTATTTACAATGACATCTACAAATTTTTCATCAAGTTCTATCATCCTACAAATTCTATCAGTCTGTTCACAAGCTATTAGTGTACTTCCACTTCCACCAAATGGATCAAGTACAATGGAGTTTGTCATTGATGAATTTTTAATTGGATAAGATAAAAGTGGGATAGGTTTCATAGTAGGGTGGTCGCCATTTTTTCTTGGTTTATCAAATTCCCAAATGGTAGACTCCTTCCTTCCTGTATACCAATTGTGTTTTCCTTTTTTCTTCCAACCATAGAGAATTGGTTCATGTTGCCATTGATATGGACTTCTTCCAAGTACAAGGGACTGTTTCTTCCAAATACAAGTACCAGATAAATAAAATCCAGCGTCTTGAAATGCTTTTCTGAAATTAAGTCCTTCTGTATCTGCATGAAAAACATATATCGAACCATCATCTGCGAGAAAATTTTCCATATTTAAAAAAGAGCTCAGTAAAAATTCATAGAATTTATCTTGCTCCATATTATCGTTTTTAATTTTTCCAGCTGATCCTTCATAGTTTACATTGTATGGAGGGTCTGTGATGATAAGATTTGCTTTTAATTCTCCCATAAGTTTTTCGTAAGTAACCTCATCTGTAGAATCTCCACAAATAAGTTTGTGCTTACCTAAGGTCCAAATATCTCCAGGCTTTGAAAAAGTAGGCTTTTCTAATTCTTTGTCTACATCAAAGCCGTCATCTTCTGTATCATTTCCTAAATCAAAAATATTAGATAGTTCATCTGGTGAAAATCCTGTGAGCTCTACATTAAATCCATAATCTTCTAGGGATTCAATTTCTACTCTTAATAGTTCTTCATCCCATCCAGCATCAAGAGCCATTCTGTTATCAGCTAAGATATATGCTTTCTTCTGTGCCTCATTTAAATGGTCTGCAAAGACACAAGGTACTTCTTTTATACCTTCTTCCTTTGCTGCCATAATTCTTCCATGGCCTGCAATAACTCCGTAGTCTTTATCAATAATTACAGGATTGATGAAACCAAACTCTCTGATTGATGATCGTAGTTTATTAATCTGGTCTGCTGAGTGAGTTCTTGCATTATTTACATAGGGTACAAGTTTTTCAATATCAACTAATTTCATTTCTTTGGTTGTAATCATATAAGCCCCCACTTAGCAAATTCTTCAAAACCACCGATAGAGTTAATGTAGTTTCTAGCAATTTCTACAATTTCTGAATATGGTCTATCATCTACAGTTTCAGCTCCTATTGCACAGGATAATTCAATATTCCTATTTTCCTCTTGTGCTTTTAGATGGGCATAAATATTAACTGATACATCAGCCTTGGATAGGTCTTTACCATGAAGTCCTCCACCCGTTACTGCTCGTCCCATATCTGAGCCGAGTTTTCTATTTGTTGCTCCAGTATCTACATTAAATCCTCCAGTCCAATCTCCTAATGGATTTACAATTGCTCTTGGATAAATTGATTTTAAAATTTCCGTAGATACATTTGACTGACAGATGATGAGTTTATCTCCATCAAGGATGTATTTCCCATCGTAGGGATAATTGGAATAAATTTCACGAGCAATTAAAGATAGTTTCTTTTCTTCATCTGATGTGGGTACTCCTTTAAAAATTCCATTGTCACCACATCTTATCTTTTCTTTTTGATTATTTGATAGGTAGATATCCTGTTCTACAATTTTAATATCTACTATGGCATATCCTGCTATCCTCTTAATTGCTGATCCAATTTCTTTTTTATTTAACTTACAATCCGTTTCAATAATTACATGGCAATTTCCATGCCCCAGCAAAACTTCAACTGCTATTTTAGGATTCTCTTTATTTTTATATGCTAAATCTACAATTGCACCAGCTATGCAATCTGCTATTTTATCTGGATGCTTTGGATTTACTTTTTCAAACAATATAATTACCTCCTTTGCCTTAGTAATTTTTCCATCATATCTTCTCCATAGTCTTCATAAACTTCAGTACAGTTTTCTTTCACTATGTCATAAATCTCGTACCATAGAAGATTGGCCGTCTTTTGAAACTGGCTAGACATCTGTACAAATGGAGATGCAATAACTCCACCAGTTGTAGGATGCTTTCCTAAAAGTCCAAATTGACTTATTGCCTCTTCACATTGAATGTATCTTGCAAAAGCCTGGGAGTAGGATTCTAATAATCTTGGATTTACTAAGTTTTCACAGTTCCTCTGTTTTAACCAACTCCAAGTCTCTTTATATATTTCATCAGCACCAAGTGGTATACCATTTTTTTGTTTTGCAGATAGATAATCACTAGGTGTTGGCATATCTGTTCCATCAAGAACTGCACCATCTGGTAAGTCAACTGCATCTATTTCTTCTGGAGTGAATGTAGGAATATCATTCATTAAAATTTCTACCTTTTTACCTTTTTCTATTTTTTCAGCAGCAGGCTGTGGTTTCCCTCCTGCTTTTACTCTTCTTCCACCTCTGTATGTTCCGTCCTTAGCGATAGTATCACCTCCTAATTCATCATCTTCTTTAATAGGGCCTTTGAACCCGTTTTTTTGTGCGTGAGAGGGCGGCACCGTTGGTAGGGAAATCAATCGTAGAGATTAAGACTCCCCCTCCCCACGTAAAACTATCCTCCAAACCTATCTCCACTCTTTGCATGAATCTTTGAGTGACAAGATTTACAAAGACTCATAAGATTATCTTCGTCATTAGTTCCACCACGAGAAAGAGGAAGTATGTGATGTACTTCCTCTACCTTTGTCATTCTATTCTCTTTTAAACACATTTCACAAAGCGGATGCTCTGCTACATATCTTTTCCTTATAGCTCTCCACGCTTTTCCATAACGCTTATGAGTTTTAGGATCCCTTTTATATTTTTCATAATTTTTGTTATATTCTTTCTCATGTTTCTTACAGAATCGTCCATCAACTAATTTAGGACAACCTGGATGTGAACATGGTCTCTTAGGTTTGCTTGGCACTTTATCACTCCATAAATAAAGCCCTGAAGATTAAATCTTTAAGGCTCTTTTAATTATTCTTTTGCTATTCTAACTATACTACAACTACTTACTCTCATTCTATCAACTTTACTCTCCACTTGACTTTTTTCTTAGAAGAAAATATAATTTAGTTAGAAAGTATGAATTTCTAACTAAGGAGGTTTTGTTATGTTAGTTGAACTAAAAGCTAAATCACAAGTTACTATCCCAAAAGACATAGTAAACTCTATGGAATTAAATCAAGGCGACCAATTTGAAGTCATGGAAGATGATGGAAAAATTGTACTTGTTCCAGTTGCAATCTATCCAGAACACGTCATAAAAAATTTAAAAGCTGAAGTAAAAGAGATTAAAGAATCTATTAAAAATGGAGAAAGGCCAATCTTTGATTCCATTGACTCTCTATTTGAGGAGTTAGATAAGTAATGTCCTATAAAATTACTTATTCGAAGGCCTTTAAAAAACATTACAAAAAACTATCTGATACTGAAAAGAAACAAACGAAAAAGAAACTTAAATTTTTCGTAGAGAATCCTACTCATCCATCTTTAAGAACTAAAAAGATACAAGGTACAGATGGAATATGGGAGTCTTCTGTTAATATGGATATTCGAATTATTTGGTTCTACGAAAATAATGAATTAATATTTCTTTTAGATATAGGACACCACGATATCCTGGACAAGTTTTAAATTTAATACTATAATAAAAACACGAATTGAAAACGAAAGTTTTACGGGTGATGCATTTATGCGTCACCCGATTTTTTTATACTTCTATATTTTTTAAAGCCTTACTATGAAGTCTAAAGATATGCTGAATTGAGTAATTCATTTCAACTGCTATCTTCTCCCAAGATTCAAAACAAAGATATCTTTTTTCTAAAACGACTTGAAGCTCTTTATCTTCAATCTTTTTTATTGTTCTTACGATTTCTTTCTTTAAATCCACCAACTTATCTATGTCCCTATTAATTTCTTCTTGGAGATCTATAATCTTAACAATAGTATCTTCAAGTTTTGATAATCCTCTATTAGGACTCTTAGGCATATCTGATAAGGTCGATGTAGCTTTTGTTGCTAGAGCGTTGAGTGATTCAACTTGCTCTAGCTTGCTATTAATTCTCTTGTCTAAATAAAAAGCTTGTTTTAAATATTCTTTTGCGTTCATTTCTTACCTCCATAATTTTTTGAGGTAAGTTCTCCATAGAACTCCTGCTCGTATATTAAGCTTATCAAATGTTCTTAGTGACATTCTATGACATTAACTCTCCAGATTTGCTTTCACTGCATCAATAAGTGCAGCTTGTGTTTTATTCTTATTTTCTAATGCTTTCATCACATCTTCATCAATAGTTCCTTTTGCTAAGATATGATGAATCACAACTGTTTCTTTCTGCCCTTGCCTATATAGTCTGGCATTGGTTTGTTCATAAAGTTCTAAGGACCAAGTAAGAGAAAACCAAATAAGTGTTGAACCTCCCGCTTGTAGGTTAAGTCCATGACCAGCAGATGCTGGATGGATAATGGCTACAGGAATCTTACCTTGATTCCATTCTTTAAAATCCTTACTTGTCTTAAGTTCTCTTACATCAAACTTGTCTTTTATTCTTTTCAAATCTGACTTATACCAATAAGCTACAAGAACGGGCTTACCATTTGCTCCTTCTATTAAATCTTCCAAGACATCAAGCTTTCTATCATGGATATGAATCATATTTTTATCTTCATCATAAACAGAACCTGATGCCATTTGAAGTAACTTATTAGAAAGGGCTGCAGCATTAACTGCATCTATATCTTTATCCTTAATACTAACGACCAAGTCTTTTTTTAAGGTCTCGTAGATATCTCTTTCTTTATCTGATAGATTTACAAAAACTTCATTGTTTATCTTCTCTGGCATTTTTAGATAGTCCTCAGCTTTCATAGAAACTGTGATATCTGATATTTTTTCATAGATTGCATCTACAGCAAAAGGAAGTGGCTTATAGGAATAGATGATTGGTCCGTTTCTCTTATCTGGTTTGAAGTATATTTCCCTGTACTGACCAATAAATCTTCCAAGTCTCTCTCCCATATCGAGCAGTCTAAACTCAGCCCACAAATCCATTAGGCCGTTAGATGATGGAGTTCCAGTAAGACCAACTATTCTTTTTACCTTTGGTCTTACTTTCATCAAGGCTTTAAACCTCTTTGACCTATGAGATTTAAAGGATGATAGTTCATCAATTACGATCATGTCGTAGTTGAATGGTAGTTCGCTCTTATTTATTAGCCAGTCTACATTTTCCCTATTGATTAAATAGATGTCTACTTGTTCTTCTAATGCTTTTATTCTTTCTTTTTCACTACCTATTGCTACTGAATACTCTAAGATATCAAGGTGAGACCATTTTTCTATTTCTTCCTTCCAAGTGTCCCTGGCAACTCTTAGTGGTGCTATGATTAAAACTTTAGAAATTTCAAAAGAATCAAAGAGTAAATCTTTTATAGCTGATAAGCTTATAACCGTCTTGCCGAGACCCATGTCCAGTAGAAGTGCTGATTCTTTATTTTCTTTTATAAATTCAGTAGCATAACTCTGGTATTTATGTGGAGTATATTCCAATTAGTCACCTCCAATTCTCTTTATTATTTCATCAATGTTTTCTTTGGTATCAAGAACATATACCTTGAAGCCTAAATTTTTAAATTGTCTTATTCTTTTTATCTGAATTGGTCTTGGTTCTCCTCCAGGTCTTTTTGTTTCCACAAATCCTATCTTTCCTTTAGGTAGAAGTATTATCCTATCTGGTATTCCCGTCATTGAAGGGGATGTAAATTTAAGGCAAAGACCATTATTCTCTTTTACTCTTTTAACAAGGGCAGATTCAATTTCTTTCTCTCGCAATTTTCATACTCCCTCCACGCTTCTTCAAAAGTCATCATACAATCATAACAAGCACCCTGACTTTCTAAATAATTTTTAATCAGTCTTTTCCAACCTTTAAATTTCCCTGTTTTATTTTTAGGAAAGTCTCTATCTTCCCTCATATCTCTTGCTAAATCTCCTCTTGGAGACTTTTCATTTAAATGATTTTTCATCATATGGTTATAGAAATTCATAAATCCTCCATTTTTCTAAAGTGTTGTATAGTGTAGCTATATATAAACCTTTTACACGAGAGAATAAAAATATTATATGAAAGAAAGTAGGCTATAACCATTCACACCATACAAAACGCCTATATTAAGCCATTTCAGTGTTAAATCAAGTGTAAATAGTCATGTCTTTTTGTAGTTTAGTGTATATATTTTTCACTAATTAAGAAAAACTTTTTTCTATATAATCATCTTTATTTAGCCTATAAATGCTACACTAAGATACATTTATAAAAAGTCGTCTACTGACTCCATTAAATCATTGATGGTTATACCGCTCCATTCAATGCCCCTATTTGTCCTTTTCTTTTCATAACCTTCTGCTATAAGGGCTCGTGAAAAATCTCTATTGTTCCTAATGTATTCTCCATTTGAACCAGCCCACTCACGATAAACTTGGTATAACCTTGCACTCATCTCTTTATAATTTGTACCTTTTATGCATTTATCTGAAATAAAATGGTTTATCCAATCATTCTCTTCCTTATATGAGCTTTTAGCATCATCTACAACACTGCACTTTGGATATTTAAAGCCTGCATCTATATATTCTCTTGCTCCTTCAATCATCCACTGTAGAATTGCTCCTCCTGCTTTTTCTAGAAGCTTATCTATATAATCTGTCTTGGGATTTTTAATGGCAACAGAAAATGGAGCTACCACAATTCTTCTCCAGGTTCCTCTATCATTAGATCCCACCTTTGGTAGGTGGTTTGTATAGAGAATAGTAGAATGCGTTGGCGTAAATGAGAATGGTGCATAGTATTTTCTTTCTGCTGAAATATCATCAACACTTGCTATCTGCTTTAGCATAGAGCTTGATAATCTTTGACCCTCTTCTGTTTCAGAGGCTAGAATAAATCTCTTACCACATAACTCAGCAAGATCAACCTTCACATTCTTTGCTCTTGTTGTTAAAGACTCAGCTGGGATTTTACCTGCATAGTCTCCAAGAACATGAGCCTCTGAATTAAAAACAGTAGACTTCCCATTTCCTCCGTCTCCATAAGCTATAAGGAGTGCTTCTTCATAAACATGACCTATTAATGTAGACCCTGCATGGAACTTTAAGAAATTAATAAACTCATCATCTCCACCAGTTACATCCCTTAAAGTAGCTATCCACATATCCATATTATCCTTACTTGGAGCTAGGGCAGTAATCTTCGTGCAATAGTAAGACGGGTCATGCTCTTTTATTTCACTTGTTTTTAAATCAATAACTCCAACAGGGGTATTTAAAATAAAAGCATCTGCATCAAGTTTTTCATTTTTAACTTCTAACAAAGACTTAGCTAGTTTTAATATTCCAGATACTTTTCCATGGTCGTTCATCTTTTTAGCAAAATTGAGATAAGCTTTTGCAGTATCTACTTTTAATTTTGCTTGTGCTTTTTCTTCCTTATTTCCTATCATTTCAGCATCTGCTAATTCTTGATAGGTCTCTTTAAATTCAATGCTTGCATTTTCTAAAACTTTTTTGGCAGTCTCCATATAAAGACTCATTACTTTTAGTTCAGAATCTTCCCACTTATTGCCCGTCCAATAAAGCCAACCTTGAGATATCGTGTAGATAGCTTTATCTTTGTTATGCTTAGTAAAGATTTCAGCCATTGCTATATCTGTAAGTTTCTCTGGCTTATATTCCTCATATCTTTCATTGTATTCTTCTGGTGGTACATAATCTTCACTTGCTGCTACCTTTTTATAGAATTTACAAGCTGACCTCCAGATTTGTTCCAGTTCATCATCTGGGAGTGGCGGCGAACAAAGTGATGCTTTTTTATCGAATAATTCTCTTGCCTCATCTGTATTTCCATATCGAATTAGAATCCTACCAGCAAAATGGTTCATAGTTGAATTTCTAGAGCCTTGCTGAATTAAGTCTTGAGAGTTATCGAAGTCTTCAAAGTCATCTTTTAGAATTTCTGTTACATATTTCCTTCCCCTAACTATTTCAACAGCAGGATTCTTAACTCCAAAGAAAAACCTCGCTCCATCTAAGGCATTACCATCAAAGAAAGTATAAGCCTCCGCCAAGCTTTCTTTTATTCCTACATATTCAGCTAAATTTGTGATCTTAGGAATTGGAAAATATATGTGCATTCTTGGTCTTGCAGCTTTTCCATTTTTTTCTTTTCTATGGTTTCTGCTGTAAACTATGGCAAATTTAACTCCATCAAATATTCTCTTTAAATCGTTAGTTGAAATCCAATCATCTGGATTTTCTGAATGGTCGTTGTCTATATCCATGGGAACACATTCTGACTCTATAAAATTATCGTTGGATCGATAGGAATTTTTATACTTAGCCATTACATGATCAAAACTTGCTGCTTTCTCAAAAGACCTTACATCTACTGCATTAACCTCATTTGGATAAACACAGTTTGACTCCACTCCTATTAAATTTGAGGTGTATATTTTCAATTAGGATACCTCCTTTATATAGCGAATCTTCATTTTTCTCTTCTCAGCAACTCTTATTTCTTCAGCCATTCCTAGACTTATATAGTCACCAAAGACCCATACTTCTTCACATTTACCAAGAAGGACATAATTAAAATGCATGGCAAGTCTTCTCTCACTTTCATCACTCATAAACTGTGGAAATAAAAGATGTGGTGCTATGGGAATATTTCCTTTATCCAAAGCATAGCGAGAGTACTTCTGTGCCTTGATGACATTATTTTCTAGATCTCCAGAAAATGGACTGCAGATATATACCAAGGGATAGTATCTCTTCTCTGCATTTTTAATTGCTTGATAAGGAGTGGGATCCTTGCACCCACTCCCGTTGTATAGTTCCTTATTCATAAATATCCCTCATTGTTTCACTACAAGTATTACAGCAAACTTGAGTAGAAAATAAATCGCCATCTTCCAATACTTCATTTAAGTCTACTTGAACTTCTTTCCCACACTTTGGACAGGTGCAAAAGACATTCTCATCATTTATCTCAATGCTTATTTCCATGACATCATTGATTTTTTCTTTAACATAAAACATGAATAACCCCTCTAATCTTTTTTATAAAATTCGCTTTCAAATCCATCTGCATCTAAGATAAGTCCATCCGCCCATTCTGGAACAACGGACATAATTTGATTTACTTCCTCGATACTAGATGAATCACTTTCTATTACAACTTCGTCATGAATATGCATGACGATATTAAATCCTCTTTTCTCAAGTCTCATCATAGCCTCAGCTAAAATATCTCTTGCGATGGCTTGAACTATATTCTCTACAAATTTCCCACCGTAGGATTCAATCTTATCCCACTTATTTCCTACTACGATTCCTTCATAGACTATTGACTCTCCACCAAATCGATTCGTCCCTATCTTTGCCTTTGGATAAGCAAGTCTTCTCTTTGAAGGAAGTTCTATAAAAAGAATCCCTCTTTCATAGCTAATAGCTAGGTTCTTATATTCTTCTTTAGTTCTAGTCTTTACAACTCTTTTCACGACTGAATCTATATCCCACCAAAGACTCACTATATTTGGATTAGCCTCTCTCCAGGAATCAACTATTGATTGAAGTTCATCTTCAGATAAACCCATCTCAATACCACCCATTGCTTTAAGAGCACCTAATGCCCCTTGATAACCACAAGCTAAAGTCGCTATCTTTCCTTTTTGTCTAAGATGACCATTTACTCCATGCTTTTCAACTGGCACTCCAAACATCCTTGATGCTGTTCTGCAATAGATATCTTCTCCATTTTCAAAAGCGTCCAGTACCCATTGTTCTCCTGCAAGCCATGCAAGGACACGAGCCTCTATTGCTGAAAAGTCTGAGATAATAAATCTTGTACCTTCTTTTGCTATAAAGGCTGTCCTTATTAACTGGGATAAAATATCAGAGGGTGATTCATAGAGAATTTCCATAGTTTCGTAATCTCTATTTTTTACAAGACTTCTTGCTAGATCTAAATCCTTTAGATTGTTTCTTCTTAAGTTTTGAACTTGAATTAGCCTTCCTGAATATCTTCCAGTTCTATTTGCTCCATAAAATTGGATAAGACCCCTTGCTCGATTATCTTTTCCTTTTACATTTTTCATAGCATCATATTTTCTAACTGAAGACTTAGATAATTCCTGTCTAAGTTCCAGTACTTCTTTAATATCTCCTTCAGCATTTTTAAGAGCAGACTCTACATCTTTCTTAGCTAAGGAATCTATCTCTAAGCCTTTTTTATTAAGCCATTCTCTTAGCTGTAAGGGAGAGTTTGGATTTTCAAGACCAGTTAATTCTATGGCTCTGTCCATATTTTCATCTCGTAATATCTCATCAAATTTAATAGCTGAATCAACTAAAACTTCATCAATTAAGATTCCTCTGTCATTGATGTTTTGGTCTACCCAGTAGTTTTCCCATTCTGATTTAAGAATAGGAAAAGCTGATAATTTTTTCTTAATAGCCATTTCTGTTTCTACATCTCTTTGGTTATATTCCTTAAAGGTTGACCACTTTTCTAAATCATGATGTGGTAAATTTCTTGTTCTCATACTATTTGTCTTAGTTGGTTTACAAGGAATAGAAAAATATCTTATAAGAGCCTTGCCTTCATTCATCTTTTGCTTATCTAGTTTTAAAACCTCTCCGACTTTTTCAAGCGATAGAGGTAACCCTAGATAGGCTGACCAAATCATGGTGCAGTACCAGCCTTTTGGATTTAGCCTCTTACCTAAAAACCTAGATAGACACACCCTTTCAAAGTTTGCATTAAAGGCCCACTTTTCTATACTTTTATCACTAAGTGCTGATAATATTTCTTTAGGAATAATCTCTCCACTTGCTAAATCAATAACTTGTACTTTCTCATCATTTAATGAATATGCAAAGAGGAGGATTTCAAAATCCTCACTCTCGGCATATTTATATACACCACTTTTACCTAAATCAACTGAAGAATAGGTTTCAAGGTCTATTGATATTCTCTTCATAGTTATCACTTAATTCTTCTAATAGCCTTTTGCATTCCTTAACTTCACGTTTAATATCTTCTATACCAAATTGAATTTTTCTATATATTTCTCTAATTCTTGTGTTTGATTCTTTTAACTCAGCTTGAACATAACCAAACTTGTACCAAACAAATGCCCAGATTCCTAATATAGACGCTGTTATAAAATATTCCATTTCTACCTCCTATGCTAAGAAATCTTCGTCATCATCGTCCATAGAATCAAAGTCATCTGCTGCATTAGACCTATTTCCTAAAGGTTGTCCATCTCTTAGTTTTTGAATATTTCCGAGACCAACGGCAACGCCTTTATTGCCATTTACATTGTAGGCGTAGAAG
Organism: Anaerococcus sp. NML200537; assembly: GCF_026131715.1. Lineage (NCBI taxonomy): Bacteria > Bacillati > Bacillota > Tissierellia > Tissierellales > Peptoniphilaceae > Anaerococcus > Anaerococcus sp. NML200537. The sequence continues at coordinate 23,308 of NZ_JAMXSL010000010.1, forward strand.
TTAAGAGATACCCTCGCATAAACTCCTGAGTAGACTTCACTTCTATCAAGAATAGGTTCTACATTTCTATCCACAATTTGAGGTGCTGTCATAGAGTTGGCATTTAAGAAATATGCATCTGCATAAGCCTCATCATCTTTTTCTGTGTCACCATCTCTTAATGGAAGTTTAATAGCTTTCTTATTTGGTTTCTTTCCATTGAATTTAGAAAGTCCTTCATCAATAGCAGCATCTACTGCTTTTTCAATTTTCTCAATTGTCTTTTGGTCGCTCTTTGGAATAATGACAGATACTGAGTATCTTTCTTTACCACCATTGATTGACTTTGGTTCCCAAACATTCGCATAGCTTAATCTAACTTCACCTGTAATTACTTTTGTTTTATTTTGCATTATTAAATCCTCCAAATTCTTCTTTCACATTTTCAATTACAACTTCTTCTCGCTTGTCATCAACGCTTACTAAGGTTAACTTTCCTTTTGGTTTTTCTAATAAGTCGCTGATATTTTCATCAAAGACTTTCTTACCTAGTAACTTAGTCATAGCTGTGATGCCAAGTATCTTTTCTTCAAAGGGATTGAATCCCAGTTCTTTTACTTTTTTTACAACTTCATCTTCATCTCGGTATTTTCTATTTGACCTGCCTTCGACAAGTTTTAGGTTCTTCCATCTATGGCCCTTCATTGCTCTTTCTAAAGCATAGGCCTTGATATCTTTGACCCATTGTTCCAGTTCGTCTAGTTTTGGTAAGATTTCTTCAATTTCATCATCAGATAGTTCTGGTGGTAGGGTAAATTCTTCTTGTGCTAGTTTCAGGTTTTCTTCTGCCCTTTTCCTGCATTTATTCTTTGCTTTGCAGAAGATGCACCATTCTCCACACGAGAATTCTCCCTCGCCTTTATATGCTTTCTCAGCAATCTCTCGTACGCTTTCTCCCCAATTATAAAGTTCTATCTTATTGATCTCATAAGTTGATATATTACACCTTCTTGGTTGATAGATATGAAGAATTACTTTCTCGATATCATAAATTCCATCAAAGAGACTTAATGCGCCAAGTCCATATAACATGAGTTGTGAATTCTCTTTAGCATCTACCAAAACTCCCTGGCCATACTTTAAGTCAATTACATGAAGGTCTTCTCCTCCAACAACCACACAGTCAGCTGTACCAAATGACTCTTTAACATGTTCTGATAGGTCAAGTCTTTCTTCCACAAAGACGGCTGGGCTTTCGTATCTACTTATAACTTCTGCTACATATGAGGCATATCCATCAATTAGCTCATCCATTTCTTCATCATAAAAATCCAAATCATCAGTAGGATCTTTTACATCAAATCCTAATATCTTTTTTAATTTATATTCTGCTAGGGCATGAGCCGATGTACCTTCAAGTGCATACGGACTAACCTCATCTTCATATTTTTCAGAAAGCCTAACGCTTGGTGGACAGTGAATCCAACGTGAACTACTTGAGGCAGACAATATTGCGTGAGCACACATTAGAGTTTCTCCACATCTGCTACCAAGTCTTTATAGTTACCTGAATCAATCTCAGATAACTTTTTAGCCCCATACTTTTCTAAGAGTTCTCTTATTTTAGCTGTATGACCTAATCTTGATTTATCGGCTAGTATCTTTCTAACATCTTCAATTTCATAGATCTTTTTCTCTTGTTTTACTTTTTCTTCTTTAGGTACTTCCTCATCACTTTCTAGTGCTGTAAGAAGGACACCTATACTAGATGCAAGATTCTCTGCATCTTCTTTAATTTCCATTAATAACTTAATTCTTGACATCATTATCTCCTATTTCGATTTCCTTAATATCAACTGATTCAACTGTCATCCCAGGATCTAATAAATAAATTTGCCTGTAGTCTCCAAACAAAAATTTTATTAATCTACTTGGAATTTTTCTGACTGCACCTTTAAGGACATTTGTCGTTTATCCTTTCTCATTTGTTACATTGATGATTATTTTGTGCCTCATGTTTTCCTCCTTTCTGAAAGGGTCATCTCCCTTACAAATCACAGGCAAAGAAAAAGGACGAGTTTTTAACCTCGTCCTAAAATATTTAAAAATTATTTTTGATTGTCTCTTTCGCCTTGTCCAAATGTTTCTTAACACCAGCTGAAGATATATTCATTAAATCTGCAATTTCTGACTGCTTGTATCCATCTACATACATCAACTTGATTACCAATCTCTGTTTATCCGTTAATAAAGAAAGTACATCTTCCATATGCTCAGACCATTCAAATTCTTCATTCATGTCTTTGGATTTAATAGTTGCTATTAATCTTTTATCGGGATCAATTTCGCCATCGTTATCGAAATCAAGAGATAAGTTATAGTTTCTTGGGAATCTTTCCTCTACTTCTCCTTTTAACAAATCTTCATTAGGTTCATATCCATGACTCTTTTTAAAGTCGCTTATAAATTCTTGTTTCCACGCATCTATTTCAGCTTTCTCTTCTTTAGTTCGTTCAGGCCTTAGATTCTTGTTGTTAAAGTAAACTTCACTATCATCTAAAGCATGTAGTTTTTTGATATCTACTTCTGTAATTCCATCTTTTCCTGGTTCTAATTCCAATTTTGTTTCATCTGCAAACCTATAAACATACATGGTTCTTTCATCAGATCTAGTCTTTCTAATTTTCAAAATATTCCTCGCTTTCTTCCCTGATAGCAAGTAGCGAGAAATACAAATTTTACCTACAGTTTATGGAGCATAGTTGTCTTTCACCTAAAAAAGGCCATAAGAAACTAGAGGTACTCCATATACTTCTTTCAAAATTGATTGAAATTAGTTTATGTGTGTATCTCACGCCCTTATAGCTAATCAGGCTTGATGTAATTTGTAATAAAAAAAGCCTAATTCATCCGTTAAGATAAATTAGGCCGTCTTGCAGCTCTTAAAAATTTACGCTGATTTTTTGTAACTCTTTATGTCATACTCTGTTTTATCTATTCTTTTAACTAAGGTGATACATCCACCTCTAGCTAGTTGAATACTTTGTCCGACTTCAAGTCTAACTTTAATTTCTTGTTTTTTATAGATATTTTGTAATATCCCAGTTTCCGCTTCAATTTTACAAATAAGTTTATTATTTGCATCTTTTACTTCTTGAATTTCTTTAATAGGCATCTTCCTTTCTTTTATATTTTAGCTTGCGGTAGAATAACTTCTACATTAGTGTTGATTTAATGGAACGTGCAACTTAAAAAAAATAGAAGCTATCTCGTTCCATCTATTCAACATAAATTGTACCACATGTGTTGATTATATGCAACACTTGTGCTATAATATTATTATAAGGAGGAAGTTTATGAAAGACACTTTGGGAAAAGTTATATCCAATAGACGTGAAGAGCTTGGAATCTCTCAGCGTGAACTGGCAAAAAAAGTAAAAATTAGTAATTCTACTATTTCGAGAATTGAAAATGATGATAAAATCACTCCAGATAATAACACTCTTAAGGCTATATCTGAAGTTCTACAAGTCGACTATAACTATCTGCTTGCCTTAAATAAGCAAATAGATGATGAACCAGAAATTCGTATTATTCAGAGAGCAGCAAGAAACATGGATCAAGGAAAAAAAGAAGAGATGTTAAAGGTATTAAAGCAGCATTTTGAAGAAGAATTTGGAAGCGCAGATGGAGATATGCAATAGTGAGGTATACTCCAGATTATAAGATTTCCCTAGAGAAATCATATGAATTATTGGAAGATGCCGATATCTCTGAAATTCCTGTTGATTTAAATAAAATTATTGATTGCTTTAGCAATGAAATCAGTGTAAAAACTTACTCTGAATACATGAATGATGCTAACTGTTCTTTACAAGATGTGATTGATTTTTTCGATAGTGATTTAGGTGCCTGTAGTTATAGGCACGATACAAATAAGTATATTATTTATTATAATGACGTGGATAAAACTGAGAACTGGATTAGATTTACCATCGCTCATGAACTAGGACATATTTTTATTGGTCATCACCAAATGTATGGTGTTGATGTTCTATCCAGAAAGGGTGTTGGTAAACATAAATACGAAGAACTTGAAAAAGAAGCAAATAATTTTGCTAGAAATTTACTAACACCTGCACCACTTGCTGAACAAGTTGTAGCATTTGAAAAAAAGGAAAATCCTTCTACGCTTTCTAGTTTATTTGAAATTACTTATAATGCTGCAGAAGTAAGATTAAAATATATATCAAGAGATTTAAGAGATTTTTCTAATTCTATGTTAGCTTTTTTCAAAAACACATTTAATCCTCTGAGTATATATTGCCCTGAATGTGGTGTTGAACACGAAAAAGGAACAAACTATTGTGCTAATTGTGGCTCTAAATCTTTAGCTTTTGGATTTAAATATAAGCGTTTATCTGATAGTAACAATTCTATTAAGTATAGTACTTGTATTATATGTGGTCATAACAACTTTAATCGTCATGCAAAATTTTGTCCTATATGTGGGGTTCCTATATATAACTCTTGTTATGATAACAAGGATCACGAAGTTAGACTAACTGATTATTACTGCTCAACATGTGGAAGTCCCACTACTATGAAAGATTATATTAAAGAGATTACAGAAAAAAGAGGTGAACGAGATATGCTTTATGAAGATGGTGTAGAATTTGATGAATCAACAATGAAAGTAAAAATTTGTCCTAAATGTGGAAACGAAGAATTTAGTGATAATGCATTATTTTGCAAAATATGTGGAACGAACTTATATAATGATTGTGAAGGAATTCACACTCAGAGTTTTAATGGTTTTGATGATATTGGTGAAATACATCATAACCCAAGTAATGCCAGATACTGCGAAACTTGTGGGGCTAAAACAAGATTTTTTATAGATGGAATCTTATGCGACCACAGTGAATACAATAAAGATTTTACTGATGATTCTAATTCAGGATTTGATTTTTCAAGTGATGATCAGATTCCTTTCTAGCTAAAAGGACTAGCCTATTTATTTTTGGCTAGCTCTTTTTTTTAGTATATTTTATATGTCTATTCTGTCCACTCTCCTATAAATATCTATCTTGTCTACACACCTCTACAATTTTTACTATTAATATGTTCCCAAAAGGTGTTTTCCAAATAGAAAAATGGCTTTTAAGATTTCTTTTAAAATCCTAAAAGCCATTGATTTCAACAGTCTTATAACATCTTATCTTATTTTCTTGACATCAATACTACCGTCTCAACATGCATGGTCTGAGGGAACATATCTACTGCCTTGATTTTTTCAAGTTTGTAGCCTTCATTTACAAATCTTTTTATGTCTCTTGCTAGGGTTTGAGGGTTGCAGGAGATGTATATTATTTCTTTGGTGCTTGTTTTGCCTATGGATTTGATTAGGGCTTTGTCTAGGCCTGCTCTTGGTGGGTCTACTATTATTGTGTCTATTTTTTCATTTTTTATGAAGTTTTCGTCTATATATTTGGCGTTTTTGGCTAGGAATTTGAAGTTATCTAGATCATTTATTTCTGCGTTTATTTTGGCATCTTTTATTGCATTTTTGTTTATTTCTACTCCGACCAGATTATCTCCATTTATGGCTATGGAGGATGTTGCTGATCCGCAGTATAGGTCTAGAACTCTTTTATTTTCCCCTAGGAAGTCTCTTGCTGTCTGATAGAGATTTTGTATCTGATTATCATTTACTTGGTAGAAGTCATTTAAGCTTATCCTAAATATCTTATCAAATATTTGATATTCTAGATAGTCTTTGCCTGATATATTGCCTTGTCCTATTATGTTTATACTATATTTACTGCTTGCATATTTTTCTCTTATGTAGGCTAGGGCTTTGTTATTTTCTTCTACTTCTAGATTTAGCATTATTTCTTTGCTATTTGTTCTGATTGTTATTTCTTTTATGAAGGAAGGATATTTGTTATTTATATCTTTCGTTATTTCTTCAATTGATGGGAGATTTTCTGAGATTATTTTTCTTGCTAATAGGCAATCTTTTATCTCTACTAAATCATTTGAGCCTATTTTGTTGTAGGCTAGCTTTCCTTCTTTTGTTACTTGGAGTCTGATTTTGTTCCTATAGTGAAGATTTTCAGATTCTATTATTTCTATGTCCTCTAGTTCTATATTTGCTGTTTTTTTGAGGGCTGATAGGATTAGGTTTTTCTTTAATTGTATTTGAGCATTGTATGTGATATCCATAATAGTACAAGCTCCACATTCATAATAATATGGACATGGAGCTTGTCTTTGTACTGGGCTTTCTTTGATTGTTTTTATTTTTTTGGCTTCATAGAAATTTTTATTTTCATTTATTATTTCTATTTCGCATATCTCACCGAATGTAGCTTTTTCGATGAAGGCAATCTTATCGGGTGTCTTTCCGACTCCTCGCCCGTCTTGTAGGATATCAGTTATTTTGATATCTGTGTATTTCATTATATTACTTTTGTTTCTCCGCTGTAGATTACTCCGCCTATTGGATCTACTGTGATTGTTTGACCATCTTCCATCAGGCTTTGAGCATTTGCTGCACCTACTACTGCTGGGATTCCAAAGTGTACCGCAGCTACTGCTGTATGACTTGTTAGGCCGCCTGTTTCTGTGACTACTGCTGATGCTTTTTCGATGAATTCTGTAATATCTGAATCTGTGAATTTGGCTACTATGATGTCGCCATCTTCAAATTTGTGTTCTAGTTCTTTTCTTGTTGAACCGATTACTACTTTTCCTGATACAGATTTAGCACCTATTCCTGTTCCTGATGTGATAATATCACCTATTACGTGAACTTTTATTAGGTTTGATGATCCACTTACACCTAGTGGTACACCAGCTGTTACTACTGTTAGGTCACCTTCTTCTAGGTATCCTTCTGATAGGCCTCCTACTATTGCTCTTTCGATTAATTCATCTGTTTCGTGAGCTTCTTGGATTACTAGTGGATATACGCCCCATACTACTGATAGTTGTCTTGCTACTCTGTCTGTTGTTGTTGCGGCAATTATATTTGTTCTTGGTCTAAATTTAGAGATTATTCTTGATGTATTACCACTTGATGTACATGAGATTATTGCTCTTGCATCTAGTTCTCTTGCTATTTGACAGGTTGATCTTGCTATTGAGTTGGTTGTATTTCTTCTAGATTCTATCTTGGTGTTGTATACTTTTTCGATGAAGTCATCTGATAATTCTGTTGTGATACAGATATCTCTCATTGTTTTTACTGCATTTACTGGATATTTTCCGCCTGCTGTTTCACCTGATAGCATTACACAGTCTGTACCGTCTATGATGGCGTTTGCTACGTCTGTTGTTTCTGCTCTGGTTGGTCTTGGGTTTCTTATCATTGAATCTAGCATTTGTGTTGCTGTGATTACTGGTTTTGCAGCTGCATTACATCTTCTAATGATGTCTTTTTGTACCATTGGGATTAGCTCAGTTTTGATTTCTATACCTAAGTCTCCCCTTGCTACCATGATTCCGTCAGATGCTTCGATTATTTCTTCGATATTGTCTACACCTTCTTGAGATTCTATCTTAGAGATGATTTTGATGTTTTCTCCACCGTGGTCTTCTAGGACTTTTCTTATATCGTATACGTCTTCTTTTTTACGTACGAATGATGCTGCGATTAGGTCGATTCCATTTTCTATACCAAATTTGATATCATCAACGTCTTTTGGTGTTAGTGATGGAAGATTTGTCTTTGAACCTGGTAGGTTTACTCCCTTGTGGTTTGATAGAACACCGTTGTTTTGAACTCTACATACAACATCTGTGCCATCTTTTATTTCAATTACTTCAAGTTGTACTAGACCATCGTCTATATAGATTTCACTACCAACTTTAACATCTTGTGGTAGACCCTTGTGAGATACTGATACTATTTCTTGGTTACCCATTACGTCTCTTGTTGTTAGGGTAAAAATGTCATCAGGCTTTAGGAAGATTTCTTTTACATCATAGTTTCCAGTTCTTATTTCTGGTCCCTTTGTATCTAGCATGATCGCTATTGGTGCGTTTAGTTTTCTTCTTAATCTCTTGATTGTCTTGATTTTTTCTAAATGTTCTTCATGGCTTCCATGGGAGAAGTTTAGTCTTGCGACGTTCATACCATTTTTGATTAACTCTTCAAGAACCTCTGGTTTTTCACTTGCTGGTCCTATTGTACAAACTATTTTGGTTTTCTTTAAAATTTCTGGTTGCATTTTTACTCCTATCTTGACAAGCTATTTGCTAAGTCATAAAGATCTTCTGGGAATGTTGACTTAACAGATGTTGCCTCGTCTATACTTACTTCTATTAATTTTCCATTTCTATAACCAATGGCTAGGTTTGTTTGCTCTTCTGATAATAATTCTACGGCACGTGCTCCCATTGCTGATCCAAGTAATCTATCAACTGCTGATGGTGAACCACCTCTTTGGACGTGACCTAGAACTGTTACCTTTGTTTCTATGCCTGTTTTTTCTTCAAGCTCATTGGCTAGGGCATATGGATCGCCTACACCTTCTGCTAGGGTTATTAGGTGGTGTAGCTTCCCTCTTTTTCTACCATGTTCCATCTTGGCAATTATTTCATTGATTGAAAATTCATGTTCTGGAACAATTATTGATTCAGCTCCTCCAGCTAGACCTGAAAATAGGGCTAGGTCTCCGCAATGGCGGCCCATTACTTCTATTACTACGGCTCTACCATGTGAACTTGATGTATCTCTAAGCTTACCTATGGCATCAGATACAGTTTCTATAGCTGTAAAAAATCCTATAGTGTAATCAGTATATCCCATGTCGTTATCGATAGTTCCTGGGATTCCTACTGTCTTTATTCCTAGATCTGATAGGGCTTTTGCTCCCTTGAAGGATCCGTCACCACCTATTACTATTAGGCCTTCAATACCATAGTCTGCTAGGATTTGAGCCCCTCTTTTTTGGCCTTCTGGTGTAGTAAATTCAAGGCTTCTTGCAGTTCCAAGGATGGTACCACCCTTGTGGATGATATCAGCTACTGATGAGATATTCATTTCATAAATATCGCCTTTCATAAGACCATCATAGCCATTTCTTACACCCTTTATCCTCATGGATTTATTTAATGCGGTTCTTACAGCACCTCTTATGGCAGAGTTCATACCTGGTGCGTCGCCACCACTTGTAAGTATACCTATTGTCTTCATTATAACTCCTTATTTGACCTTAACATTTTCTTTTCCAAGCCTGTCTTCCAAAATTTTTATATTTGCATCATTGATTTCAAAATATAATTTAGGATCAAGGCTTACTAACTTCTTCTTATCTTCAAAATATATTTTTACAGGATTGTTTCCCTTGTGGCTTAGAATTAAGCCTTTAATTTCATTATACTCTATAAAATTCATTTTTAAGTATAAAGTTGACAAATTTGTTTTTTTTATGTCAATAAATTCACTCGCTAATAATTTTACATCACTTTCATCAGTTTGCAATTTACCTTTAACTATTAGTACATTATCATCTTCGATGAGATTTCTATACTGTTTATAAGTTGAAGGAAATATAACCATTTCAATATTTCCATACATATCTTCTAGGGAGGCGAAGGACATAAGATCTCTTTTTTTGGTTGTTAGTTCCTTTTTATTATTTAGGATACCTGCCATTGTAACATATTTTCCATCAAGCCTTGCCATTTGCCTATCATCAAGGTTTTCTCTGTAGTCTGTAGTAAAATTCACTATGTTTTCAAGGGCTTCAGCGTTTTCACTTAGAGGATGTTCTGATATATAAAAACCCAAGACTTCCTTTTCCAATTTAAGTTTTATATTTTTAGGATATTCTGCAATATTCGGCATATCTATATCCCTAGTATCGACATCTCCTGCCATATCTAAGAGATTAATTTGACCTGTCACATTTATTTTATTATTGTCATGGACTGTAGCTATGGCTTTTTCATAGATTGCCATAAGCGATGACCTAGTATAACCTAAGCTATCAAAGGCACCTGCTTTGATTAAAGAGTCGATTCCTTTTTTATTAAGAGCCCTTGAATCGACATCTTCAACTCTTTCTAGGAAATTTTTGAAATTTATAAATTCTCCACCAGCATCCCTTGCCTTTATAATTGCGGCTATTAGATTGGCTCCAAGATTTTTAATACCTGATAGGCCAAAAATTATCTTTTTATCTGCTACTTCAAATGGTCCGTAGGACTTATTTATATCTGGAGCAAGGACTTCAATACCAAGCCTTTTAGTTTCTGATACATATAAGTATAGCTTTGATGATTGGTCCATCACTGAAGAAATTAGATTGGCCATATATTCTTCAGGATAATAGTGCTTAAGATAAGCTGTTTGAACTGCTACAAGGGAATAGGCTGCTGAGTGAGACTTGTTAAAGGCATATTTAGCAAAAGATATCATTTCATCATAAATTGTATTGGCTGCCTTTTTATCAACACCATTTCTAATAGCTCCTGGTATTAGGATTTGCCCATCTTCATCGACCTTGCCATTTATAAAAATATCCCTATTTTCTTCCATGACGCTCATCTTTTTCTTTGACATGGCTCGTCTGAGGTTATCAGCTTCTCCAAGCGAATAGCCTGCTAGCTGTTGAACTATCTGCATTACTTGCTCTTGGTAGACGATTATTCCGTAGGTCACCCCTAGGATTGGCCTAAGTTTTTCATCAAGAAAGCTTACATCTTCTGGGTTATTTTTGTTATGGATATATTTAGGAATCTCATCCATTGGTCCTGGCCTAAATAGAGAGTTTGCAGCTATTAAATCATCAAATACTGTTGGCTTAAGGTTTTTAAGGAAGGCCCTCATGCCAGCAGATTCAAACTGAAAAAGACCAATGGTTTGAGCCTTGTTAAATTGTTTGATGACATTTTTATCGTTTACGTCGATATTTTCGATGTCTATATCTAATCCGTAATTTTTCTTTATATCCTTTATAGTATCTTTTATAACTGTGAGGTTTCTTAGACCAAGAAAGTCCATCTTTAAAAGGCCAAGCTCTTCGATTTCTGTCATATCAAACTGGGTTACTACCAGGTCATTTGATAAGGCTAGGGGAATTATTTCTGTGAGCGGATCTTTTGAAATAACTACTCCTGCCGCATGGATTGATGTATGGCGAGGAAGACCTTCTAATTTCCTAGCTGTGTCAATTAGCCTCTTGCTTTCCGCATCCTTATGGTAGGATGCCCTAAAACTATCAGATTCTTCCAAAGCCTTGTCAATGGTCATACCAATTGTGGCTGGGATTTGTTTGGCTATGGTATCTACCTTGCCATAGGCAATATCTAGGACTCTGCCCACATCCCTAATGGCATTTCTTGCCTGCATCCTTCCAAAGGTAATGATTTGTGAAACATGGTCTCTACCATAAAGGTCATTTACATATTCAACCACTTTATCCCTAAGGACATAGTCAAAGTCTATATCTATATCAGGCATGGATACCCTCTCTGGATTTAAGAATCTTTCAAAGATTAGATTATATTTAATCGGGTCAATTTGTGTTATATCAAGGGCATAGGATACGATAGAACCTGCTGCAGATCCCCTACCAGGACCCACTGCTATATCGTTATTTCTAGCATAATTTACAAAATCCCAAACAATTAGAAAATAATCTACATAACCCATTGAGTTTATAACTTCTATTTCCTTTTTAACTCTCTCGACTATTTCACTTGTAGGATTTTTATATTTTTTGCTTATACCTTGGTTTACCAAAAGTTTTAGATAATCAAGATTGCTAAGGCCTTCAGGAAGCTTGGTATAGTAAGGAAGATGGGGCTCGTGGAATTTTATCTCAAGCTTACACCTGTCTGCAATTTTTGTGGTGTTTTCAACAGCTCTTTCATAGTCTTTAAAAATTTCAGACATGGTATCTGGGTCTTTGAGGTAAAATTCCCTATTAGGCATCCTCATCCTATTTTCATCTTTGACTAGAGCACCTGTTTGTATACATAAAAGAACATCTTGAAGGTAGGAGTCTTCCCTTTCTATATAGTGGACATCATTTGTTGCAACCATCTCAATGCCTAATTTCCTGTGAAGATAAGTAACTCCTTTATTTACCTGTTTTTGTTCAGGAATCCCATGGTCTTGGATTTCTAGGAAGTAATTGCCCTTACCAAAAGCATCTTCATATTTCTTTGCAGTGCTTATAGCAGCTTCCATATCATTTTCTAGAATTCTTTGGTTGACTTCCCCATTTAGGCAAGCTGAAAGGGCTATAAGGCCTTCTGTGTGGTCTTTTATAAAATCAAAGCTTACCCTTGGCTTGTAATAAAAACCATTTACATAGGCTTCTGATACAATTTTGACCAAATTCTTATAGCCAGTCTCATTTTCTGCCAAAAGAATAAGGTGGTAATAGCGTTTATTTGTAGGGTCTTTTATCTTATGGTCTTTTTCTGAAACATAGACCTCACAACCTATAATTGGTTTTATGCCCCTTTTTGTGGCTTGCTTATAAAATTCTATGACCCCATACATAGAACCATGGTCAGTTATGGCAACCGAATCCATCCCTAGGTCGAGGCACTTATCAAGGAGTTTATCTATCCTTGAGTAGCCATCTAGGAGGGAATATTCTGTATGTAGGTGGAGGTGGGTAAATTTTGTAGTCATAATTTCCTTTCAAAAAAAGATTTGTAAATATTTACAAATCCTTTGCTATTTTGATAAATTTTTGAAGTCTATAATTGACCTTGGCCTTGGATAGGGGCGGATTTATCATCTCCCCAAGCTCTTCTAATGATAGGTATGGATTCTCTAGCCTTAGATTGGCAAGCTTTTTGCTTAGGTCATCTAAGTCTTCAAAGACTCCTGCTTCCTTTACCTTGTTTATAGCTGTAAGCTGGTTAGCCGCAGCCTTTACAGTCCTATCGATATTGGCATTATCAAAATTATTTACTCTGTTAATATCATTTCTAAGCGACTTAATGGCCCTTACATTTTCAAGCTCAAATAAGGATTTTGTAGCACCAATTATAGCAAGAAAATCAGAAATCTTGTCAGAATCTTTTAGGTAGACTATATAATAGTCATTTCTTGTTGATAATTTTGAATTGAGACTAAAGGTATCCATGGATTCCTTTAAAAGACTTGCTTCATTTTCATCCTTTGAAACTATCTCAAGATTATAACCTCTTTGTGGATCGTTTACAGATCCCCTAAATATAAAGGCAATTTTTAGAAAGCTTTTTATCTCATCGAGCCTTACATCTTCTATATCTTCATAATTTTCTATAAACCCTTCTGCCATTAGGCCTACTAATTTATCGGAAACATCACTGTCTTCAACAATTATTACATAGTCCCTCTTATTTTTCTTGTCAGGGTTATCTTGGATTTCAAAAGTTGGCGAATATCCATAAAGGTCAGCTACTAGCTTATAAATATATCTAGCCTCTCCATTTGAATCTGTTTTAAAAATCACATTTAGCTTTCCTTCAGAAATCCTTATTGAACCTATAAAGTGTATCAGACTTATAAGCTCACCCTTTAGGTCAAGAGCGTCTTTTTTGAGGACTTCTTTTTTGCATCTTTGGGAAAAGCTCATCTTATTCTACTATCTTATCCTTTATTGCTTGAATTACCTTAGCATCAACCTTGGCATAAGCTAGATAATCCTCAAATGTACCATATTTTCTAATAACATAGTCATAGGCTTCTTTCATATAATATGGGTCTGTAATCCTGAATACTGAGTATGGTTCGTCTTCTCCATATCTTTCGATATAGCCAAGATGAGCTGAAGATACCTCATAGTCTGCTATGATATCTCCCCTGTAGGCATTGGCAAGGCCAAGAATAATCATTGAAATAATTCCTGTCCTATCTTTTCCCTCCTGGCAATGATAAAGTACAGATCCTTCTGCATTTGCTATTACTTCCATGATTTCTTTAACAGCCACAAAATGATCTATAAGATTTCTATAAGACTGGCCTACGGTCATCTTGCCTGAGATAATTTTATCTATTTCTTCTTGTCTAAATTCCTTATCTGGGGCTAATGATATATGATGAAAATCAAAATTATCTTTTATTAGCTTATGACTTTCTGTTTCAAGTTTTAATTCATTTTCTCTTCTTAAATCAATGATGGTTGTGATATTTAATTCTTTTAGGTCCTTTATATCAACTTCTTTTACATCATCTAGACTTGCAGATCTTATAATCTTATGCCAGGCTGTAGCTTTCTTATCTAGAGTTGCTACCCCTCCCATATCTCTCGCATTTTTTATATTTTCTAGGTCTAATCTTTTTAAATATCTCATCTTACCACTTATCCTTTTCTCTGTGTCTCTTAATTAATATATAATCATCATCTTTCATTCTCTCATACATTTTTTCTACCATATAGACAGACCTATGCTTACCACCTGTACACCCAAATCCTATGGTTAGTATATTTTTGCCCTGCTTTTGAAAATCAGGCAAGAGCGATATAAGCATATCATATGCCTTTTCCTCAAAATCCTTGATAATATGAAATTGATCGAGATAAGCCGCTAATGGCTCACTAGTACCATTTAATGGCTTAAGCTCATCGATATAAAAAGGATTTGGGACAAATCTTACATCAAATACAAAGTCAAAATCAGAGCTAATCCCATATTTAAAACCAAATGATATAAGATTTACTATCATTTTTGACTTCTTATCTAAAGAATTTTCTATAACAGACCTAAGCTCTGCTATCTTGTAGTTAGTAGTGTCTATTGTAGTATCGGATATCTCTCTTATAGGTTTTAGGAGAGCTTTCTCCTTTTCTAGGCCGTCTGTTACACTACCAAATTCTCCTAGTGGGTGGGGTCTTCTTAATTCGTTGTATCTTTTTTGAATGATTTCATCATTGCAATAAATAAAGATAATTTCTGTATCTTCATTGGCATTTTTTAGATCTTTGATTGATTCGTAGATATTATTGTCTATAGAAAATGACCTAAAATCAATTACAACCGCCATTTTTTCTATTGGCTTTTCTTGATTATTATTTAATTCTATAAATTTCTGAACTAAATATGATGGAGTATTGTCCATAGCATAATAGCCCATATCTTCATAAGCCCTTAAGGCTGTTGTCTTACCTGAACCTGATAAACCAGTAATTATCTTTAATTTCATCTATAATTCTCCGACTAATTTTACCTCTCGCTCCAGTGTAAAGCCTGTTTTCTCCTTAACAATTGCTGCCACATGATTAATAAAAGCAAGCATTTCAGTGCAAGTAGCTTCTCCTGCATTTATAATAAAGCCACAGTGTTTTTCGCTAACCTGGCAATCTCCCTCTCTAAAACCTCTTAGGCCACATTCATCAATTAGCTTTGATGCATAGGATCCTTCCGGTCTTTTGAAGGTTGACCCTGCAGATTTTTTATCAAGAGGTTGTTTGCTTGTACGTCTATCTCTGTAGTCTTTAAACCTATCTATAACAAGTCTTTTGTCATCCGGTTTTAATTTAAATTTAGCACTTACAACTATCAAATTATCTTCAAAAACTCTAGAGTGCCTATAGGAAAAATGCATATCATCATTGTTAAAGGTGTGAAGATTTCCCTCATAATCAAAGGCCTTTACTTCTACAACTATATCCTTGATTTCACCACCATAGGCTCCAGCATTCATAGCGATGGCCCCTCCAACAGAACCAGGTATACCTGAAATCTCTTCCATGCCAGCAAGGCCTATTTCTATTGCTGCCCTGCTTGCTTTAATAAGAGCTGTTCCTGATAAGGCTATCAGACAATCATCTTCTATCTTAACATCGTCAAAATTATCCGCAAGGGCTATTACACAACCCCTAATACCATTATCAGACACCAAAAGATTTGTTCCCTTGCCTATAACACTAGTTTCTATTTTATTTTCATAGTTAAATTTTAGAAGGGCTTCAAGCTCGTCAACTGTGCCTGGTAAGGCTAGAGCATCTGCCAGTCCTCCTATGCCAAAATTTGTGTAATTTTTTAATTCTTCGCCAAATAGAATTTGGCCGAAGTTTTTATTTTCATAAAGAGATTTATAATCCATTTAATCCCCCTTAAATTCTTATTTTTATCTTTCCACTAATCACTATACTCTTTATAGGCTTAATCTCCCTATAAAAAATAAAGAAAAAATTTGTAATTTCGCCTAAACTTTGGTAGAATAATAAAGATGAATAAGGAGGAGGTGTAATTATGGCAAAAGCATGCGATATATGTGGCAAAGGTACAAAAGCAGGAAAATCTGTTACTTTCTCACATAGACAAATAAACAGAACTTTTAAAGCAAACGTGCACAAAGTAAAAGCTGTTGTAGACGGCACTCCAAAAACTATTAACGTATGTACAAAATGCGTTAAAAGTGGAAAAGTAGAAAAAGCTTAAGCTTTTTTTAATTTAGTACTAAATTAAAAAATTTACTGGCCCTAGGGTCAGTTTTTTTTAGTAAAAAGAAAGGGTCACTTGCAATTTTTAGCAAGTGACCCTCTCTTTTAATATTTATTAAATATTTCGTGATATTTTTCTATTTGTTTTTTTATATCTTTAGCAAATATATCAGAGCCTACAACTATCTCATCAAGACCGAGTGCTAAGACATTTTCGACATTATCAGTCTTAATTCCCCCATCGATTTGAATCTTAATATCCTTCTTATTTTCATCGATGTAATTTCTAAACAATTTGACAGTATCTATACTTTGCTCCATAAATTTCTGACCACCAAAGCCTGGATTTACACTCATTACGAGCACTAGGTCTATATAGTCAAAATACTCTAAGAGCTTTTTAGGATCTGTAGCTGGCTTTGATGTAAGCCCTACTTCCATCCCAGCTTCTTTTATAGCAAGCAGGGTCTTTTTTAAATCTTTACAGGCCTCATAATGAACTGTTAGCCTATCGCATCCTGCCTTTTTAAAATCATCTATATACCTAATTGGATCTTCTATCATAAGATGGGTATCAAAAAAATAATCATTTTTATCTCTTATATCAGATATTACCTTAAAACCAAAGGAAATATTTGGAACAAATATCCCATCCATAACATCTATGTGGATTATCTCAAGTCCTGTACCCCTTGTCTGGTCAAGGTCAGCCTGTAAATTAGCAAAGTTACATGAAAGTATTGATGGTGCTAGTTTTACCATTTGTTAAGTCTCCTTTGTTTTAATTCTTCAAAAAGTTGTAGGTAATTTTTATATCTTGATTGGGCGATTTTGCCAACTTCTAAGTCTTCTTTGACCCTGCATGATGGCTCATTGATGTGATTACAATCCTTGAATTTACAGTCTCTATTCCTTAGCTCTACGAAGGTATTTTTAAGATCATTCTCATCTTCTAGAAAATCAAATTCAAAGCTATCAAAGCCTGGCGTATCAAAGATAAAAGTATCTTTAGAAATCTTAAAAATTTCTGTGTGTCTTGTTGTATTTTTTCCTCTTCTAGACTTTTGGCTTATCTCGCCTATTTCTATTTCCCTATCCAAAACATTTGATAGGAAGGTTGATTTTCCAACACCACTTGCTCCGGATACTGCTGAGGTCTTTCCTTTAAGGACTTCTAGAATTTCATCTTTTGGGAAGTCCTTGTAATTATCAATCTCTATTAGCTTGTATGATAAATTCATGTAAATATCTGCTATTTTTTTGATTTTTTCCTGGCTTACTAGGTCTATTTTCGTTAAAATTATTACTACGTCGATATTTAAATACTCACACATAGCAAGATATTTATCAAGGTTGTAGAGATTAAGTGGTGGGTGGTCTATGGTTATAAAAACTAGTAGCTGGTCTACATTTGCAATATTTGGTCTTTTTATCTCATTTCTTCTAGGTAGAAGCTTTGTGATATAGGCCTTTTCATCTTCAAGAACATCCACTTCGACATTATCACCTACCAGTGGCTTTTTATCCTTGACTCTAAAGTTCCCACGGGCCTTGGCCATTAATAAGCTCTCTTCAGTGTCTACATAATATAATTCTTTTTGACTTTTAATTATTTTACCAATCATCTAATTAACTGTATATACTCCATAAGATTCATCATCAACTAAAACTTCCAGCCTGCTAGAAGCTTGTGACATTACTTTAAGAACTAAAACACCATTTTCATTTAATTCTACTGAAGAATGGTAATCATCATAAATAAGCTCTGATCTATTACCTTTCCTATCAATCTGGTAGACTTTTACATTGAAATTATCTTTAGCATTTCCAATATTTAATTTAAGCTGGACTTCCCTATTAGGATTTGTCGCTTCTTTTTCTTCTTCACCTAAACTTATTGTTAAATCTATGGCTGATTCTTCTTTTACTTCAGTACCTGCTCCAATCGACTGATTCATTACTAGGCCTCTTTGAGTATTTGATGAATTTCTGTAGTCTACATTTCTTACTTTTAGGCCAGCGTTTTTTGCGGCTGCTATTGCATCCTGCTCGCCCATACCTAAGAGATTTGGCACTTTTACTATTTCTGTTGTGTCTTCTGGACCTACAGATATAACAAGGCTAATCTCAGAACCAGACTGAACGCTTGCTCCTGCTGATGGCTCTTGTCTAATTACTAGGTCTTTTTCAACTGTATTAGAATAATCTGTAGATGTTGTTCCAAGTTTTAATCCTAGTTCCTTTAGGGTATCTTCTGCCTGGCTTAGGTTCATGTTTTTTAGCTGAGGGACTTCTACTTCTCTTCCAGAAGAAATTACAAGATAAACTACACTACCTTTTTTAGCTTTAGTGGATGCATCAGGGTCTTGACTCATAACCTTACCCTTTTCATATTCATCACTTTCTGCAGTTCTTGAAATATTTGCCTTAAAGCCTCTACTTTCAAGTTGTTTTACTGCTTGTTCTTGAGTTAAGTTTACCACTGTAGGTATTTCTATTTCATCTTGGTTAAACATTGTTGAGAAGAAATAGACAGCCCCTACTAATATAAAGGCCAATAAAGCTAGTGGCCAAATCTTTATTGATGTTTTCTTGGATTCTTTCTTCGACTTCTCTTCTTGAGTGGATACATAGATAGCTTCCCTGTCGTCTTCGTAGTAGTCGTCTACTTCTTCCCTTTTCTTTTTAGGTACTACTATAGGGATTCTTGCTGTATCTTCAATCTCTTCAGTATTTTTAACTAAGGATTCATCATCTAAGGCTTCTATCAATTCACTTGCATTTTGGAATCTCTCAGTTGGATCCTTTTTAAGTAGTTTCATTATTATATAATTCAAGTGTAGGGATAGGTCAGGATTTAATTCTCTTGGTGGAATTGGATTATCTTGTATATGCATAACTGCAATTCCAACCGAGTTGTCTGCATCAAAAGGCACCCTTCCTGTTGCCATCTCATACATTACGGCCCCTAGAGAGTATAAATCTGACTTTTGATCTACAATCTTTCCCTTTGCTTGTTCTGGTGATATATAATGGACTGTGCCTAGTATCGAACTTGTATATGTTATGGTTGCGTTGGACGATACCCTAGCTATACCAAAATCGGTTACCTTTGCTAGACCAAACTTATCTATAAGTATATTTTGTGGCTTGATATCTCTATGGATTATACCTGAAGCGTGGGCTGATTTTAAAGCCTGAGCTATTTGTGTAGAATAATCAATAATATCATAATTGGATAGGATTTTTTCCCTATCTATTAGATCTTTTAGGGTCTCTCCTTCTACATACTCCATTACTATATATTGGATAAGCTTGCCATTTAACATGTCTTTTCCAATATCATATACATTAACAATATTTATATGGCTAAGTCTTGCTGCGGACTGAGCCTCATTATTAAATTTCTTTAAAAATTCGTCATCTTCGGCGTATTGGTCTTTGAGTACTTTAATTGCCACAAACCTTCCCAGAAGCCTATCCTTGGCCTTGTAGACCTTGGCCATGCCTCCTACGCCGATTTCCTTTATAATTTCATATCTACTATCTAAAACTATATTTTCCATATTACCCTCTTATAGTAAAATAGTTGTAACCGTAATATTGTCTCTTCCTCCACTTTCTATAGCTTCTTCTATCAAAAGAGACGAAATTTCATAAGGGTCAGTCTTATCTTTTACTATATTTTCTATTTGTTCATCTGTAATCTCATTTGTCAAGCCATCTGTTACCATTAAAATAAGGTCCTTATCTTCCATATCAAAACTTCTACTATCTGGCGTTACTTTTGCTTCTGTTCCCACCGCTTTGGTTATGGCTGCCTTATTTATGAAATTTTCAGCTTCATCTTCTGTTAAAGAGCCGGAATCTAGTAAATCATTTACAAGAGAGTGATCACGAGTTAACCTTCTAAGCTCGCTATTTCTATAGATGTAAGCTCTTGAGTCACCAAGATGTGACAAATGATAGACTTTATTGTTGTGATCTATGCAAAGACAGACTACTGTTGTTCCCATCCTGTCATAGTCTTCTTGAGAAGATAGTGAGAAAATCTCTTTGTTTGCATAGATTATAGCTTCTTCTTGGAGCTTTAATAGAGAATCATAGGCATTTAAATCTGCTTTTTTAACATAATCTATAAATAAATTTACAGCCATTTTGCTTGCAATTTCTCCCTTGCTATGGCCTCCCATACCATCAGCTACTATGAAGAAGTCAACGTTATCTAAACTAATATTTGAAAATGAATCTTCATTTTCGCTTCTTATTTTACCAATATTTGTAATTGAAGAAAATTTCATTCTTACCTCGCATAATTATTTCTAAGCTGGCCACAGGAAGCGTCTATATCTTGACCCATGGATTTTCTTATAGTGGCATTTAGGCCCCTTCTGCTTAGTTTATTTTTAAATTCATCTAAAGCACTCATCTTTGGTTTATCATGTTTAAACTCCTCGATTGGGTTTAGAGGAATTAGGTTTATATGTACATTTTTGCCAAATAAGAGATCGTGTAAATTTTCTACATCTTCATCTAGGTTATTTACCTTATCGATTACAACATATTCAAAGGAAACCCTTCGGCCTGTTTGATCAAAGTAATAATCTGTAGCCTTTATAAGCTGGTCAATAGAATATTTTTTGGCTATTGGCATAAACTTAGCTCTTTTTTTATCATCTGCATAGTGAAGAGAGACAGCTAAGTTTACATCTAATTTTGTATCAGCTAGCTTGTAAATTTGTGGAACAAGTCCTGAAGTTGAAAGGGTTATTGACCTATGAGAAAGATTTCTACCCTTAGGGTCTGTGATAATTTCAATAAACTTTTCTATATTTGTAAAATTATCCAAAGGCTCGCCTATGCCCATTATTACAATATTTGAAATAGGTCCATTTAATCTTTCTAGGAGGTAAACCTCTTCTATTAATTCAGATGCTGTCATATTTCTTACTAGGCCATTTTTGGTAGATGCACAGAAAGTGCACCCCATCCTGCAGCCAACCTGGCTTGATATGCAGATTGTAGACCTATCCTTATAATCCATATAAACTGCTTCTATAATATTTTTATCATCTAATTCTAAAAGATATTTCTTTGTAGAATCTAGCTTTGAGCTAAAAGTCTCTAAAAGCTTCACACTATCAATCTTAAAGTCTTTCTTAAGCTCTTCTCTCATCTTTAGGGGAAGGTCTGTCATCTGATCAAAATCATTTATCCTATTAACATGGATATTATGAAATACCTGTTTAGCCCTAAATTTTTGATAAGATTTTTCTTTGAATAAGTCTTCAATTTGACTTATATTTTTATCATTTATACTAATCATTTATCTTCCTAAACTTGGATATGAAAAATCCATCACATCCATCTTCAAAACTCCTGTATTCCTTAAAAGCCTCTCCTTCAATGTCTATACTTTCTAGATTTGCCTTAGCCTTTAGATATAAAAAATTCTCTTTATTTTCTAAAGGACCAATGGTGCAAGTTGAATAGAGTAGGATTCCGTCTTTTTTAAGGTATTTTATAGCTTGGTCAAGGATTTCTTTTTGCAGGCTAGCTAGCTTTACAATCGTTTCCTTATTTCTATTATATCGTATTTCTACTTTTCTTCCTACTACCCCAAGACCAGAACATGGAGCATCTACTAAAATATAATCAAATTTATTTTCAAAATCCTCTACAAATGTAGAAGCATCGTGGTTTGTAATGAAAATATTTTTTAGTCCCAACCTTAAAATATTTTCTTCAATAAGTTTATTTTTAGAAGAAGATATGTCATTTGCGATTATTTGGCTAGTATTATTGGTTATCTCTGCCAAATATGACGTCTTTGTACCTGGTGCAGCGCATAAGTCTAATATTTTAGAATTTTCCTTAGGATCTAGGACTTCTACAGCCTTCATTGATGATTCCTGTTGGATAATAAAATAACCTTCTTTAAAATATTTGCTTGCTGCAAGGGAGGCTGGATTTTTGACTATCAAGGCATTTTTCGCAATTTTTCCATCTTCTATTTGATAGCCTTCTGCTTCTAACTTCTCTCTTAATTCATCTTTGCTTATCTTTAGCTTATTTACCCTTATTGAAAGATTTTTAAGGCTATTTGCATCTCTAAGATAGGCCTTGGTATAGTCCATCCCATAATTGTCATAGATATATCTGGTAATTTCTTCCGGGAAGGAATATCTTATCGAAAGGCTTTTTATATCATCAGTCTCATAGATAGTTGCTATTTCCTTTTCATCCCTTATGAAATTTCTAAGAATGGCATTAACAAAGGCTGAAGACTTTTTGTTTTTTTCCTTACTTAGGTCAACAAGCTTATCAACAGTTGCATAATCTTTTGTATCTAAGAAATGAATGTTATAAATTCCAATTTCTAGGATAAGAAGGATTGACTTGTGGATTTTTTTAAGCCTTATAGAAGATAATTTTCTTATCATATAGTCTATATAGATTTTATTTTCCAATACTCCGTAGACATTTTTGCTGACGAAGGCTAAGTTTTCTGCCTTGTCAGCATACTTATTTATCATGTCGTTAGATTTTTTATCTTGGTAGACAATGGCGTAGAGAATATTAAATATTATCTTTAAATCAGTCATTTTCTATGATATATCCTATTTCTAGGTCATTTCCTAATAAGAAGCTCTTTGTATCCATGGCCTTTTTGCCCGGAACTTGGATTTTTTCGATTCTTATAGCAGAATCTCCTGTTCCTATTAAAATTAGGTCATTTTTATTTGCTGCTAGAATTTCGCCAGCCTTGCCTTTTTTATCGGAAGCTAGGCTTGCCTTATGGATTTTAATATTTTCATCCTTATAAGGAAAATATGCCACAGGAAAGCCAACAAAGGCTCTTATTTGGTTTAAAATTTCCCTACTTGTCCTTGTAAAATCAATCCTTCCCATTTCCTTTGATATCTTTGTGCAGAAGGTCGCCTTTGAATCATCTTGTTTAATTCTTTTTGCATAGACTTCATCAAAGTTTAAAATAGCTTCTCTGATAGCTTCAGCTCCTAGGGCTCCCAACTTTTCTTCCAAATCAAAATAATCTTCGCTAGGATCTATTTTATAATCTTTTTGGATTAAGATATCACCAGAATCCATACCTTTTTCTATGAGCATGGCTGTGGCTGATGTTTCCTCTTCTCCATTTAGTAGAGAAAATTGTATAGGGCTTGCTCCCCTATAAAGCGGTAATTTTGAAGGATGGAGGTTTATTATCCTATCCTTAAAATTATCTAATAGGACATCTTTTAGAAGTTGACCAAAAGCAACAACTACTATAAAGTCGATTTTAAGGTCTTTAAGTAGGCCCACAAATTCTTCTGTATTTACAGAATCTGGTGTCTCAACTCTAATTCCCTTATCTTCTGCATACTTTTTAATCTCTGTTGGAGAAAATTTATTCCTAGACCTCTTCTTATCCTTGCTAGATACAACTAGGCTTACATTTATATTTTCATCATTATAAAGAACATCCAAAGTCTGCACTGCAAACTTTGGATTGCCCATAAAACATATATTAATCATTTATTTCTTCTTGGTCCTCAAATTTAATTTCTTCGATGTATTTATCCTTAAATAATATTCCGTCTAAGTGGTCGATTTCGTGTGATAGAATAACTGCTGGGAAACCATGAGCATCCCAAATCTGTTCCTTACCTTCTTCATCAAGGTATTTTACCTTTACATGCTCAGCTCTTTTAACTGTAGCGTTGAAATCTGGTATAGATAGGCAACCTTCTACTCCGATTTGTTCACCATCTTTTTCTATTATTTCAGGGTTTACAAGCTTAACTAGGCCTGTCTGTCCATCTTGAGGGTCTACTACTATTACTCTTTTAAGTATTCCTACTTGTGGAGCGGCAAGGCCTACTCCGTTTGCATCATACATTGTTTCTGCCATGTCATCTAATAAAATATTAATCCTATCGGTAACTTGGTCTACTTCTCTTGAGACCTTTCTTAAGATTGGATCTCCATCTATTCTTATATTTCTAATTGCCATATTTCCTCCTTATTTAGAGTTGCAATATTATCTCTCTTTATCCTTTATATTTTACTGGTTTTAGGCTAATTTTCAATTATCCTTAAAGGCTATAGAGTATAGCCTACTTATACCCTGGTCATCGATTGTTACACCGTGAATTTTTTCTGCAAGCTGCATGGTTGTTTGTCTATGGGTTATCATTATAAATTGGGTCTTATCAGATAGGCTTTTTAGGTATTCTATATATCTTTTTATGTTTGATTCATCAAGGGCCGCATCAATTTCATCTAAGATAGAGAATGGGGCTGGATTTTGTTCAAATATTGCAAAAAGTAAGGCTACTGCAGTAAGAGCCTTCTCCCCACCTGATAGAAGTGAGATTGATTTTAAGGACTTTGATGGTGGTTTCGCTTCAATTTCAACACCAGCTGTAAGGAAGTCCTCGCTGTCTAAGATTAGCCTTGCATCTCCTCCCATGAAGAGGATTTTGAAGATTTTGGTGAAGTTCTCATTAATTATAGCGAAGTTTTTTGAAAATTCTTCCTTCATTTCCTTTTCTAGGGCTAGGATCATTTTTTCTATATCTTCTTTAGCATTTTTCAAATCTTTTATCTGAACTTCGACAAAATCAAGCTCTTTGGCAACATTATCGAAGTCTTCAAGAGCTGTAGGAGTAAAATATCCAATCTCATTTATCCTTTTTTGTAAATCTATGAGGTCATTTTTCTTTACTTCAAGCTTTTGGCAATCCTTGTATTTTTCCCACAAGTCCTTTATGGAAATGCTTATAAATGGTGATATTTCATCTTCTAATTGACTGTAAGACTCATTTAAATTTTCTAATTTATAGGAAAGTTTTACCTTTTCGAGGTTTTCCTTGTTAAGGTCTTCTTCAATTTTAGTATTTTGGTCAATCAATTTTGAATTTTCTGACTCGCAAGCTTCAATATCTTGACCTAAGACTTTTATTTTTTCTTTGAGATTATCGAATTCTTTTACGTATAGGTCAATCGAAGCTATAAGTTTATCATTTTTTAATAAGGATTCTTCAAGGTCCTTATTTAAATTTTTGGCAAGTTTTTCTTGGATTCTGATATTTTCTTTTATATCTGCAAGTTTTTCTTCAATATTTGCCCTTACATTTCCAGCTAAGACCTTATCACGTTTACTTATCTCTAGCTTATTTGTAAGAGCTGATATTTCATCTCTTAATTTATCAATTATTTTATTTTTGTCTTCTAATTTCGCTTCATTTTCAGATAAGCTTTGACTAAGTCTATCAAAATCATTTCTTAAAGATTCTATATCGATGTTATTTATTGCTTCTTCATAGTCAAGATTAGAGTTATTTAAACTTTCCTTATGACTTGTTAAAGATTCTATCCTTAAACTAAGTCTTGAGATTTCATCACTTATCTCTTTGATTTTTCCTTCTCTTAAATCGTAGGCTTCATTTTCTCTAAAAAGTCTTTCTCTTTTGTTATTAATTTCAGAATCTAACTTGCTTAAGTTTTCTTCTAGTTCCTGTCTTTTCTCATCCGATTTTTGTAAATTAAGACTTAAATCTCTTAGTTTTTTCTTTCGATTTAAAAGATTTACATTTGACCTCTTATTTTTATCAGAACCTGCTACCATTGATCCCCAATTATTGATGATATCGAGGTTAAGACTTATTATCCTATAACCCTTTATCTTTTTTGATAGATTGATTGCAGCATCAATGTCTTTTACAACAACGGTAGAACCTAGGAAATGGTTAATTACCTCAGATAATTTATCATCGTAAGCCACGAGCTCGTAGGCCATAGCTATTACTTCTGGAAAATTTGGCCTTTCTTTTCTATATGAATTGATCGAATCTATAGGCAGGAAGGTAATCCTTCCAAGCTTTTCCCTATTTATAAAGTTAATAAGCTCTCTAGTATCTTCTTTTGACCTTGTGACAATATTTTGTAGGCCAGCTCCCATTAGGTTATCAATTATTTCCTCATAGCCAATTTTAACTGAGATTAGATTGGCAAGAGTGTCTACATAAAAACCTGCCATGGCGCTTTCTTTGGTCTTTTTGAGGAAGTCTTGGATTTGATAAAAGTATCCCTGGTTTTTATCAAGGCTATCTTTTTCTATCCTCATATCAGCCATTAACGACTTATTTTCTAGCTTCAAATTGTTTAATTCATTTAAAGTTTCTCTATACTTTTCATCCGCATTTTTGATGTCGTTTGCTAGAGTGGTTATAGCCATTTCTTGGTCATTTTTTTCTTTAAATAAAATCTCTTGATTTTCTTTGCTTGAATCAAGCTTTTGACTTAAATCTAAAATTTCCTTATCTAGGGCCTCTAATCTTTGTTTTTTCTCTGCCAAATCTTTTTGTCTTTTTTGATCAATAATAGCCCTAGATTTTTCAAAGACTTCATAATCTAAAATTTGTTCTTTTATCTCTTTTGCACTTGACCTTTGACTATCTAAGATAGTATTTAATTCTGATATCTCTTTTTCTAAAGATATTTTTAAATCTTTGGCCTTTCCCAAATCATTTTCTAAGGATGATATCTTTTCGGCAATTTCTCCTAGTTCCTTATTTTTTAGGTCAAAGGATTTATTTTCACTTATTAAAGAATCCTTTAAATTTTCTAGATCTTCTTCTATCCTAGCCTTATCTCTAAGATCGTAATCCTTTTTTTGGATATTTAGGTCAAGATTCGCCTTAGAGCGTTCGATGTTTTTCTCATAAGTCTCTGCTTCTGCCTTGGACCTATCTAGGTCTTCTCTTAAAGTCTCATATTTTTTCTTAAAAGGTCCAAGTTTTTCTAAAATTTCAGAATGACTTGATTCTAGGCTTGCTAATTTTTTTTCGCTTTCCTTAAGTTTTAAATTTATCTCATCCCTTTTTTTAATCAAATCGTAGGATTTATTTTTAAGGTAGAAGTAAGCTTTTTTGTTAATATCTTCGCTTAATTCTTTATGGGCTAGGTAATTATCCTTGTAGGCCTTGAGAAGGTCATAATCCTTTTTCTTATATTCTAATTCCTTTTCGATTATCTCTAGGTCTTCGCTTACAGCTTTTAATTTCTTATCAGCTTCTTCTCTTCTGTACTTGTGTTTTGAAATTCCGGCAGCTTCCTCAAAAATCGCCCTCCTATCAGCAGGAGTTGACATAATTATTTCATCAATCCTACCCTGGCCAATTATTGAGTAGCCTTCTTTTCCTACACCAGTGTCGAAAAATAATTCTCTAATGTCCTTAAGCCTGCACCTTTTGCCATTTATCTTGTATTCATTTTCCCCAGAACGATAAATTCTCCTGGTGATGCTCACCTTATCATAGGCAAGGTCTAGCCTTTTATCCTCGTTTGAGAAATTAAGACAGACTTCTGCTATGTTCATCGCATTTTTTGCACCTTGAAAGATTACATCCTTCATATTTGAACCACGGAGGCTCTTTATAGATTGCTCTCCCAAGACCCATCTTACAGCATCAGAAATGTTAGATTTGCCAGATCCATTAGGTCCAACTACAGCAGTAATTTGACTATCAAATTCAATTTTTGTTTTATTTGCAAAGGATTTAAAACCCTTTAGTTCTATACTTTCTAGTCTAATTTAAATCACCACCGTATTTTTCTTCTACATAATCATCGATAAATTTATCTATATCTAAGTCGTATTTTTTCCCACAAGAAATAATATAAGATGAATCGCTTGATTTAAATTTAAGCTTAACCTTATATTTTTGATAAAAGTAATTCTTGTTTGATTTTTTATTGCCTGCAATTATTGAAATATCCCTATCATTTTTAAAAATTTCTAGGTCATCCTTTAAATCTAATTCTTTAATGAGCTTTTCTAAATATAACTTATAGATATAGGATTCTACTTCTTGCCTTAGGGCCGGATGGAAGGGTCCTGCAACTACATCTGCTCCTTCGTTGATATTTTCTGTAGGCTGAAGGCCAATTCTAATGACATTAATATTTCTATATTCATAAATCATTAGGACTTCTGCAGATATTTCTATGGCATTATCCAGGCTTAGAGGCTTGTAAAGACCTGCCTGGTAGAGTTTTTCAAGCTTGGTGTCCTTGATTACTAAGGTTGGATAAATCCTAGCTATATCTGGGCCAATCTTTGCTGATTTTAGAGCTGTTGTAATTATTTTCTCCCTAGAATCCTTATATAAGCCTGGCATTATTTGATGGCCAAGCTTAAATCCAAATTCTTTTATTAGCTTACTTGCTTTCTCGCTATCGCTTACCTTATGGCCCCTTTCGTTTGAATCTAGTACTTCTTGATCAAAGGATTGGATTCCTAGTTCTATGGTATCGACTTCATAAGATTTTAAGATTTCCAGAATGGAATTATTTATATAATCAGGTCTAGTTGAAAGTCTGATTCTATCAATAATTCCCTTCTTTTTGTAGGCCCTTGCTATTTTTAAGTATGAAATCATTGTATCAAGGGGAAGTCCTGTAAAAGATCCTCCATAGAAGGCTATTTCCTTGCTTGTTTGCTTATCTTTAAAATATTTTAGGTAGTCTTCTATTTGCCTTACAATACTTGACTCATCTGCCTTATCTTTGTAATTTGTAATCTTTACCTGGTTACAAAAGGCACAATCGTGAGGGCAGCCCAAAAATGGAATAAAGATTGGTATTATTTGATTAGACATTTTTGATACGCTCATAGGCAAGTTTTGCTGCCATCTGCTCGGCTGTTTTTTTATTCTTGCCAATTCCCTCTGCTAAGGCCTTGCCATTTAACCTAACTTCCATAGTAAAAGTCTTATCATGCTCAGGACCTTCTTCTTTTATAAGTTCATAGGTCAAATTTTTCTTGTTCTTGGCATTGTAATACTCTTGCAGACGGGTCTTATAGTCTAAGAATAATGAATCATCATTTATTATCTCTAATACTTCATCCTTATAATTTTTGTATAAAAATTTGCACAAGTCATCATAGGAGGAATCTAGGTAAATTGCAGCACAAGTTGCCTCAAAAGTATCTGCTTTGACATGCTTTTTAAGCTTGCCACCTTGTTTTTTCTCTCCCATTCCAAATCTTAAATATTTAGTTAAGCCAAATTTTTCGCTTGCCTTGGCAAAGGAATCTGTGCAGACTATTCTTGACCTTGTTCTTGTTAGCCAACCTTCAGGCTTTTGTGTGTAGTGTTTGAATAAATACTCGCTTACTACCATATCTAGGATGGTATCTCCCAAAAATTCTAGCCTTTCGTTTGACTTAATGTTTCCTCTTGCTTCATTTGTGAAGGAAGAATGAGTTAAGGCTACATCTATCAACGCCTTGTCATTGAATGTGTAGCCTATATTTTTCTCAAATTCTTCTATTTTTTCTAGTCTATCTTTTGACAAAGACATTAGTTTTTACTTTCTATGAGGCTTACTATATCTGCTAAGCTTTCAATTTCATCAAGTTCTTCTTCGGAAAACTCAATCTCAAACTCTTCTTCAACAAGCATTATAAAGTCTACAAGGTCGATTGAATCAATGTCTAAGTCAGAAATCTTGCTTTCAAAATCGATATTTGCTACATCAATATCTAAGTTTTCTTCTGCTAATTTTGTTAATTGTTCTCTAATCATTTAATTCTCCTTGAATTTTATTAATTACATCCATGTTTATATATTTAATTAGGCCTTTGATGGCATTTGATATGGCTATTTCATTTGCATTACCATGTGCCTTATATACATAGGATTTTACCCCTAATAAAGGAGCTCCTCCAACTTTTTGGGCACTGAATTTGCCTAAGGATTCTTTAAGGTCATTTTTTATAGCAAGGGCTGCCATTTTATTCTTAAATGACTTATAAAATACTCCCTTAAGCTCGCCCTTAAGGAGGTCTAGGACTCCTTCTGCAGTCTTTATAGCTACATTTCCTGCAAAACCATCAGCAAGAAGTACATTGACCTTGCCTGTAAATAGATCTCTTGCCTCGATGTTGCCTACAAAGTTGATGTCTCTTTCTTCTAAGAGCTTGTAGGTTTCTTTGGTAAGCTTGTTACCCTTATGGCTTTCAACCCCTACATTTAAAAGGCCTATCTTAGGATTTTCAACTCCTAGGACATTTTGTAAAAATATCTTACCCATAATAGCAAATTCTTCAAGATAAGCTGGCTTGCAGTCCATATTTGCACCTGTATCCATGAGCATACATATCTCACCTGTGCTTGGCAGACTCGCTGCTAGGGATGGCCTATCTACACCTTCTATTCTCTTTGAAATAAAGATGCCACCTGCGAGGAGGGCACCAGTGGAACCAGCTGATAAGAGTCCGTCATAGCCTTCTTCCTTTAATTTATTATAGGCTAAGACTATTGATGCATCTTTCTTCCTTCTAATAGCCCTTACAGGCTCTTCATCATTTGATATAAATTCATCTGTATGAACTATCTCGTAATCTTTGATCCTTCCATTTATGATTTCTTTTAATTGACTTTCCTTTCCTACAAATACAGGAATAAAGTCCTCATCCTTTAGTGCAAGTATGGCACCTTCTACTAAGACCCTAGCGCCTTCATCTGCACCATAGGTATCTATAACAATTTTCATTTAATCCTCTTTATCTACAATAATTTATACATATTATACTTTTCTTACAAACTTAGGCTATCTTTAGGTAATAAAAAAGATAGTGCAAAAACACTATCTCTTTTAAAAATTAATTTTCTTCAACTACTGCTACGCCTTTGTACTCTCCACAGGATGGGCAAACTCTGTGTGGTAGCTTCATTTCGTGGCAATTTGGACACTCAACATAGTTTGATTTGTTCAAAGTATAAGCTGAGGCTCTTCTTTTATTTTTTCTTGTTTTTGATGTTCTTCTTTTTGGTACTGCCATCTATGACACCTCCTCTTATCAGTTTTAGCAATCCTTTATATTATATAAGCTAAAACTTTGCTTGTCAAGCTTCTACGAGAGATTTTGTATCTCTTGCTATCATTAATTCTTCGTTTGTAGCTATTACCATAACCTTAACTTTAGAATCATCTGTAGAAACTACATGGCAACCACCACGTACGTTGTTCTTTTCTTTGTCTATTTTAATACCAAATAATTCAAAGCCTTCCATGATATCTTCTCTCATAGAAATTGAGTTTTCGCCGATACCACCTGTAAATACTATAGCATCACAAGCTCCTACTTCTGCCATATATCCTGCTATATATCTTTTTACTCTTGTAGCAAACATGTCTAGGGCAGCTTTGGCTCTTTCATTGCCTTCATTTGCAGCATTTTCTAGGTCTCTAAAGTCAGATGATACACCTGATACTCCTAGAACACCTGATACTCCTAGAACACCTGATTTTTTATTTAGGACATTTTCCATTTCTTCTGGAGAAAGATTTTCTTTTTTCATGATGTAGGTTACAGCAGCTGGATCTATATCACCAGATCTTGTTCCCATTACAAGTCCTTCAAGTGGAGTAAGTCCCATTGATGTATCAAATGATTTACCATTTTTAACAGCACAAATTGATGAACCATTACCAAGGTGGGCTGAAATGATATTTAAATCATTTACATCTTTGCCAAGTACTTCTGCTGCTTTATTAGTAATAAAGTTGTGGCTTGTGCCGTGGAAGCCGTATTTTCTTATAGCTTCTTCTTCGTAATATTTGTAGTCTATACCATATAAATAAGTTTTTGCAGGCATTGTTTGGTGGAAAGCTGTATCAAATACTGCTACGTTTTTAACGTTTGGAAGTAATTTTTCACAAGCTTCAAGTCCCATTAGGTTAGCTGGGTTATGAAGTGGTGCAAATTTTGTATATTCTTCTATAGCATCTCTTACTTCTTTATCTATTAAGGCAGATTTAGTGATTTTTTCGCCACCGTGTACAAATCTGTGGCCTACTGCGTCAATTTCTGAAAGGTCTGCTATGACACCGTTGTCTTTATCAACTAGAGCATCAAATACATGAGCAACAGCTTCTGTGTGATCTTTCATAGCTTCTTCTATTATATATTCGTCATCACCCTTTTCTTGGATAAGTTTTGAACCTTCGATACCAATTCTTTCTACTAGGCCTTTTACCATTACTTCTTCATTTTCCATGTTGAATAATTGATATTTTAGTGATGAAGAACCACAATTAATTACTAATACTTTCATTTTTCCTCCAATATTTTTCTTCTATTTACCTACATTATACCTTAAATGTTACTTTAGCAATATTAATAAATTCGCTTATTTATAAGAATGAATTTATTATTTTCGTCGTATTTGTATTTTATTTGAGCTTTGCTTATTGTATTTTTGTACTTTGCTTTTAAATTTATCTGTAGGTTACCTTCCTCCTTAGCTTGGTAGATTTCAATGTCAGATTTTAAATATAGAACTTCCTTTATAAAATTTGGGTCAAGGTTTTTATCAAGACTTAATTCCTCTATAAGTACATTTGCAAAACTTTCTGCATCAAATAAGCTTTGTTTTTTATCGCTAATATCATTTGATAATTCTGTATCCACTTCATTTTGTCCTGCTATAAAGCTGACGCTAAGGGAAAGTAATAATAATATTATGAGCACATATATACTAATAAAGGCTTTTTTCATAGCTTATCTCCCACATCAATGGCTGTTTCAAAGTTGAAATTGCCTCTTAAACTTCTTATATAAACCCTAATTAGCTTACTATCCTCATCCAATACTAATTTTATATCTTTAATTTTAGCTATATTATTATCTCTGCCAGAAGCATCTGTTGACAGGTTATCTCTATTAATTTTTAGAAATTTATTGTCACGATAAAAATAGCATTTTGAATCTTTACCATCCCTATTAGTCTTATAAAAATAAAAATTACACACTTCATTATCCCTAGTTTCAATCTTTTTTGACCTTCTGATATTAGTATCAACATAAAGCATGGCGGTACATGCTTCCTTATACTCGGCCTCTCTAGTAATGGATGATGAAAGAATATTGAAATTCACCTTGAAAAAAGATGATAAAATAACGACTAAGATTGAGATTATAGCAAGGCTTATTATCAATTCTAAAAGACTAAAGGCTTTCTTCATCTCTAACCTCTATTACTTCTAAGCTATCATTTCCATAAGATGCCTTTACTTTTATGTATCTATCTGACTTAAGTCCTGAATTTTTATAAGGACCTATTGAGATTTTTATCTTATAATCCCCAATTTGTACTTCATTTTCTAGTTTATCTACATTCTTATTTTTCCTTGCCATATCCTTACCAAGCTCTAGTCCTGCTTGAAGGGCAAATGTCACTTGGGCCTTATCTTTTATTTTCTCTGAGATTTTCATACTATTCCTAGCAGAAGGAAATACAAATAAGGCTATAAGGCTTAAAATCATAAGTGATACAATTATTTCTATTAGGCTAAAGGCTTTACTTTTCATTTAAATATCCTGTCAGTGCGCTTATGGTAAATTTTCTAATTTTTTTGCTTTTATTGTTTATAAATACCAGCTCGTATGTCCCGTTATTAATAGTACTCGCATAGCCATCTGATTTAAATTCTACAACAGTATCTGAATACGCGTAGCTTATATGTTTAAAGGCCTTGGATTTTGGATCCTTCATAGTGGTCTCATAACTATGATTAGTATTTAGGTTGTAAAAATCTTTCCTTAAATCAAGATAATACGAAATCCCTAAAGCCATAGCTTTTTTTCGTGCTAAATTATAGTCATTGATAAAATTTTCCACCTCAATATCAGCTGCTCTATCTTCGATAAGAGATATTTTCATCATCGGAATGGCAATGACTATACTAATTATTGCAAGTACTATTATCAATTCTAATAAGGTATAGGCTTTTTTCATGGTTTCATCCTAAAATTAATACAAGGGCAAAGGCAAGTAAAATTGATGGACATAGGGCAATCTCTCCTTTTAGGCTTTTAATCTTTATGGATTTAATAATTGCAAAAATCGCCCCTATCCATAAAGATATCAATACAAATTTAATTATTATGCTATTATCTAAAAATAAAAATAAGCCCAGGTAATAAAACAAATCTCCATCACCTAAGCCTCCCTTTGACAAATATCTAATTAATAAAAACACCAAAACAAATATAAGAGAAATCTTAAAAAATTCAAAATCATATTCAATGTATATTAGCCTATATAGAAAACCAAGACCAATTAGGACGTAGCAATCTATATCATATATCTCCATATAGGAATAGTCTGTTAAGGCTATCAGAAGGCTTGTGACAAGGCCTATACCAAGAATAAGAGCTCTTATACCTCCATAAATATTAAAGGCAAATATAAAGGCTAGGCCGCCTAAAATTTCTATTAAAAAGGTTTTGATGGAAATCTTGTCCTTACAAAACCTGCATCTACCCCTTAAGATTATAAAAGAAATTATTGGAACTAGGTCATAGGGCCTTATCCTTTTACCGCAAGATTCACAGAAGCTTGGCGGACTAATGATTGACATGCCAAGCCTCCTGCGAGCCATCAAGGCGGATATGAAGGAGCCTAAGCATGCTCCTAAAGCAAAGATTAGTATGTTTTCCATATTTTCTATTGTATAGGATATACTTTTTCTTTACCAAATTTAATGGTAAGATTCCCATCAGTATATTCAACCGAATACTCAGAGGATTTATTTAAACCTTGAGGTGGTTCAGGCCATTTATCAATATATGTTAGAGCGTCACCCTTGTTAGTTTTAGTCCAAGTGAAATCTCTAGACTTACCACCTTCACTAGAATCAAGTTCCCTTAACTCTGCGGCCGATTTCAGCATCTCTATATTAGCCTTATGAGCAGTTTCTGCCGCTTTTATCTTAGACTTGTTATATCTAGGTATAGCTATTGCAGCCAAAATCCCTAGTATAGCTATTACAATTATTAATTCAATTAATGTGAATCCCTTTTTCTTCTTATTTCTCATCTTATACTCCAATATTTACTGCATCAAACATAGGAAGCGCAACCGCTATAACAACTACAAAAACAATTATACTCATTATAATAATTAGAACTGGCTCAGCAAGCCTTGCAAGTCTTTTGGTTCTGAATATATACTCACTTGCAAAATAATCCTTTGATCTTTTTAAAATATCATCAAGTTTGCCAGTCTTTTCACCAATCATAAACATAGATAATAAAAGAGGTGAGAAAAGATCAGCTCTCATCAAGGCTTGGGCCTGGCCTAAGCCCCTATCAATATCACTTCTAATTTGAGAAAAAACTTCTTTAAGGTAAGAATTAGAAAATGAATCTCCAATAATTTCAAAAGATAAAATTGGATCAATTCCCCCAGTTCTTAATATGTAAAATAGCGAAGTTAATTGATATTCAAGATTCAATCTCCTTATCTTAGAAAAAATTCCATATTTAAATACAAATTTATCCATTTTTATTTTTTTAGTTTTATCTGTCCTAAAAAACAAAACAATAAAGATAAGTAAGCATAGAATCAAAATAATGAAAATGAAATTATTTGATAAAAAGCCTGAAAATTCTATTAAAAATCTAGTAATAAATGGCAGCTTCATATCAGCTCCCTCAAAAACGCTCACAAAAGTAGGCATGACATATTCTAAAATGAGTCCCACCATTAAGATAGTCACAACTAGAACTATAACTGGATAAGCCAAGGCTTCCTTTATGATTTCTCTATTTTTACTATCTTCGTATATAAATTCTGATAAATCATCAAGAATTGAAGAAAGTCTGCCAGTCTTATCTGATGACTTAACTGAAGCAATTAAAATAGGTGTAAAGTATTTTTCTGCCATAAGGAAAGATTCGTAAGGGCTTTTGCCTAGATTTAGATTTTTAATTACAATATCTAAAGCTAAATTTAATCTCTTATCGAGATTTTGAGTCTTTATCACCTTCAAACTATCAAAAAGTGATATACCTGAATTTAATAACAAGGATAATTGCTTTAAAAATAAGAACATAAGCCTAGGAGAAATTTTCCTAGGGCTTATGTCCTTATTCAATAGGTCCTTTATTTTATTTAAATTGACTCTTTTCACCTATACGTTCATCAACTCTTGGTTTTTCTTCTTTGCGATATCTTCGATTGACTTAATATATTTATCTGTGATTTTTTGAATTTCATCTTCTAAAGTGTACCTATCATCTTCAGTTACATCTCCAGCCTTTTCGCTCTTTTTGATTTCATCCATAGAGTCACGCCTTTTATTTCTTATAGCAATTTTTGCATCTTCTGCATAGGCATCAACTTCTTTGGTATATTCTTTTCTTCTTTCTTCTGTAAGAGCAGGGAAAGGTAATCTAATAATTTCACCATCATTTTGTGGTGTTATACCAATATTTGACTTTAAAATCGCCTTTTCGATTGGGGCAATATTAGTCTTATCCCATGGTTTTATAACAAGAAGTCTAGCTTCTGGGATTGAAACTGTTGCGGCTTGGTTGATTGGAGTGTCTGTGCCGTAATAAGAAAATGTAATTCCATCTAGAACAGCTTCAGTTGCTCTACCAGCCTTAATAGTTGAAATTCTTCTTTCAAAAGAATCTACTCCTGCTTTCATGCCCTTCTCGGCATCTTGTCTTATTTGCTCATATAGCATATTAAAAACTCTCCTTTACTCTTGTACCTAAATCTTCATCTTCAAATACTTTGACCATGTTTGATGGGTCATCTATATTAAATACTATAAGTGGCATATCATTATCCATACACAAAGATGTAGCAGTTGTATCCATAATCTTAAGCTGTCTTTGTAGGATCTCCTTATAGGTAAGCTTATCAAATTTAACAGCATCATCATAGACATTTGGATCCTTATCATAGATACCATCAGTACCAGTTTTACCTAAAAGAATAACATCAGCACCAATCTCTAGTGCCCTAAGGCTTGCTGTAGTATCAGTTGAAAAATATGGGAGACCAGTACCAGCAGAGAAAATTACAATTCTGCCTTTCTCAAGGTGTCTGATAGCCCTTCTTCTTATATAAGGTTCTGCAACCTCAGTCATAGAAATAGCAGTCATAAGCCTAGTATCAAGGCCCATCTCTTCTAGAGTACCTTGAATTCTTAGTCCATTCATTACAGTGCCAAGCATGCCGATATTATCAGAGCTTGCCCTGTCGATATTTGTGCCAGACCTACCCCTCCAGAAATTACCTCCGCCAACAACTATAGCTACCTCAATTCCTCTTAGGGATAAAGTCTTAATATTAGTACAAATGTTATCAATAACTTCATCATCAAAGCCAAAACCAGCCTTGCCAGATAAAGCTTCTCCACTTAACTTTAATACAATTCTTTTAAAATCTTGCAAAATATTCCTCCTAGCTTATATAAAGTATAAACTATTTTAGCAAAAATTAAAAGAGCAAAAACGATTTTTTGCAAAATATTTGAAAATAAGTTTATATGTATATTTTATCATAAATATAATAAAAAGTCATCTTTTATTAGTAAATTAAAATATGGGTACAAAAAAAGACGTTATTTCTAACGTCTGAAGCTTGGTGCGGGATAAAGGGACATTATCTTCTTTATATATAGACATCTTAGCAGAATATAAAATAATAGCACACAAAAAATTATTAAAACCATTAACCGTTGGTAACAGGTTGGTAACAATTTAAGAGGAGGCTCAGGCCTCCTTTTTTATTTATCTTTACTATAATTTATAATCATTTCTGTATAAATTTCATTTTCTAAAGATATGTACTTACAAATATTGAAATCAAGCTGATTATTCATATTTTGCGTTCTAAGGCTTTTAAATTTCTTAGACATATAATTACCCTCTTAAGAAAATAACTTAGCCCTTATATATCAGCAATTTAAAAATAAGCACAAAAAACCACCCATTTCTGAGTGGTTTAGTGGTATTGCCTTTGTCTTTATTCTATACTAACTTTAATTCTTTTTCAAGAGCATAAGTTAAAATTTTTGAAAAATTAAGCCCTCTGCTTTCTCCAGCTTTAGCTAAAAATTCTGGTATGGTGCAATTCTTTTTTACTTTAGTGTCATTTTCTAATCTAAAATATCTTCCTAAATCACAAACAACAAAATTTTTAAAGTCGTATTGATCTTCTGTTCCCTCATCTTCATCAGGCTCAATAATCGTTTCTCCATTACAGAAAGCATCATAAGCCATCAATTCAATAGCATCCTTAGCCATATACAAAGCTTCTTCTAAATCTTCACCTTGTGTAGCTATTGGTATACTATCATTCCATACTGCGTACCCTTTATTCGTTTTTTTAAGGTAAATCGGATATGCTTTAACATCTTGTGCCATTGTCATAAATCCTCCCTATATAATTATATTGCCTTACCCCTAAGGGTAGCAATTAGGGTCTAATCCCTAACTGCTTAAGAATTTTTTTAGCGGTGATTTCATTTATTTCATTATGTCTAGGTAATTGTGTTTTTTTATTACCTTGAGCATTTTGATAAATATCGTGGTCTGAACCATGTCTAACAAAACTTCCGCCATGACTTAGTATAATTTTTATTAAGTCTTTCTTCTTCAAAGGCAATACCTCCTTTCTAATAACTACTATACGCCCTTTAATACGCCTGTCAAGAAAAATAAAAAGAAAAAAGCACCCCAGGTGCATAGCATTATCTGCTAGCATGATTCCTTCACAAGTGCTTTTTCTGTTTAAACCCTTTATGGTTAGACCATATAATTGCCCTCGGTAGACTTCGTCACACCAGTTTTAGTACTCACGAAGGGACTTTTCCGCTTTCCGACTAGTCTTATACACTATACCTTACTCTTAGAATATTTCCTCCAAAAATTCTTTCTATACCTAAATTATACCTCAAAAAAGAGCCAAGACCCTATCAGCAAAAAACCTCCAGCATCCTAGCTCTAAAACAATGGTAAAGAGTACCTTGTATATAAATCTTACTCCTTTTAGTCCTTAATTCCATAAAATTTTTCACAAAAACCTGCTAACAAAAGTCAAGGAGAAAAGGAAATTAATTTTACTTTTCTCCTTGTTAATTAGAGTTTAAATTTGAGCGCAGCAAATAAGCCGGATACTATCGGCTTGTTTTAACTATTGTTGTTCTTGATTCTAAGCTGCTTTTAACAACTTGTTTTCTTGTTTTGATGCCATAACTTTTGCATAGTATATTCTTAAGAATTTATTTAGTCCTGCAAATTTACATATTTTTTTAGCTTTT